>JBJMGC010000105.1:0-4806 GCA_045808105.1 Acidobacteriaceae bacterium
CATGAACATCGTGAAGGCGGAGGCATTCGCGAACGATGCGGGCGTGGTGGTGGACAGCTTCCTGTTCGCCGATTCCTTTGGCACGCTGGAGCTGAATCCCTCCGAGTTTGGGCGCTTCACCCAAAAAGTAATGGACGCGGTGACGAAGCACACATCAGTGGACGGCCTGATGCGGGCGCGGCGGCACTTGCATAGCCTGCCAGTGAAGATGCAGGTAGAGACGCGCATCTCCTTCGACGACACCGCTTCGAGCGCAAGCACAGTGATGCAGGTCGTGGCGCAGGATGGCCCGGGCCTGCTGCGGACGATTGCGTCGGTGATCGCGACGCTCGGCTGCGACATACGCGTGGCGCTGATCGATACCGAGGGCGAGCTTGCTGTGGACGTCTTCTATCTGACGGAGTCGAACCGGCCGCTTGACGATGGGCTCAAGACGCGGCTGGCAAACGAGCTGACTGCGGCTATCCAGACACTGCGGCCGGCTGCAGCGCTTGCCCGCTGAGCCGGCCGTCCCACATATCGCATTTGCGATCAGGCTTGCGGACGAGGCGTCAGCTTCACCAGCATGCGCTGCGTTGCCGGCCAATCCATCAGCAGGACTTCAGCGCGTTGACTGCGTGCACTGGCTGCGTGCAACGTGAGCAACTCATAGACCTGGGCCGCAGACTCAGGATCATCCGCGAGCGATGACGCTTCGAGAAAATCGGGATGATAGCGCTGCTCGCTGACGAAGCTGCCGTCTTCGTCGAGCACCCAAGCGATGCCCCCGGTCATGCCTGCGCCGAAGTTCTGACCGGCACGGCCCAGCACCAGCACGGCGCCACCCGTCATGTATTCGCAGCCGTGATCGCCTACGCCTTCGACAACGGAGACGGCGCCCGAGTTGCGAACGGCGAAGCGCTCTCCCGCACGGCCGGCGGCAAGCAGACGGCCTGCCGTCGCGCCATAGAGCGCGACGTTGCCGAGCAGGACGTGATGCGAGCTTTCCCGCGCGGCATCGCCTTCGGCGCGAAGCACGATCTCTCCACCGCACAGGCTCTTGCCGACGAAATCATTGGCGAGGCCTTCAAAGACCAGCCGCATACCGGGGACAGCAAACGCACCAAAGGACTGGCCTGCGACACCTTGCAATTCCATTTCGATGGCTGCAACGGGCTCACGAAGGTGCAGCTTCTCCAGCGCGAGTTGTCCAGCGAGGCGCGCGCCGACGGTGCGGTCGCTGTTGGCAATCTCACTGCTGACGGAGAAGGGTTTGCCTTCGCGCGCGGCGGCAAGAGCAGGCTCCAGCCACTCGTCGTCGATGGGCGTATCGGTTTGCGGGCGCACGTTGCGCTGCCCGGCCCATGCGCGCACACCATCTACCGGCGCCGCCAGCATGCGAGTGAGATCAAGCGCACCGATGCGGCGCGTCTGTTCGAGCAGATCGGTACGGCCCACGGCGTCGGCCAAGCTCGCGAGACCCAGACCGGCGAGCATCCCGCGCAGGTCGCCAGCGAGGCCTTCGAAGAAGCGGATGATGTGCTCCGGCTTGCCGCGGAATTTTGCGCGCAGCTCCGGCTTCTGCGTAGCAATGCCGGTGGGACAGGTGTTGAGGTGACACTGCCGCGCCATGTCGCAACCGATTGCGACCAAGACCGCGGTACCGAAGGCGTACTCGTCCGCGCCCAGCATCGCGGCGATGAGGACATCGCGTGCTGTCTGCAAGCCGCCATCGCAGCGCAGACGCACGCGGCCGCGCAGACCTTCGGCAAGAAGCGATTGCTGCGCTTCGGCAAGGCCCAGCTCCCAGGGATTGCCCGCGTGCTTAATGCTGGAGAGCGGCGATGCGCCGGTGCCGCCGCTATGGCCGGCGATGACGATGTAGTCCGCAAAGGCCTTCGCAACGCCGGCTGCAATGGTGCCCACGCCGAAGCCCGAGACCAGCTTGACGCCGATGGCGGCGCGCGGATTGACGCGCTTCAGATCGTAGATAAGCTGCGCGAGGTCTTCGATCGAGTAGATGTCATGGTGCGGCGGCGGGCTGATGAGCATCACGCCGGGTTGCGCGTGACGCAGACGTGCGATCAGCTCAGTCACCTTATGGGCGGGGAGCTGGCCGCCTTCGCCTGGCTTCGAACCCTGCGCGATCTTGATCTCAATCTCTTCTGCGTTGGCGAGATATTCGGCAGTGACGCCGAAGCGTCCGGAGGCAAGCTGCTTGATCTTATTGTTGTGCAGCCCGCGGCCGCCGGTGAGCGGATCGGGTGCCCACACGACGGGGTCCTCACCACCCTCGCCGGTGTTCGAGCGCGCGCCGAGGATGTTCATGGCCTCGGTGATGGTCCCGTGTGCTTCGGGGCTGAGCGAGCCGAGCGACATCGCCGAAGCGATGAAGCGCTGAGTGATCGCGGGTGTCGGCTCGACTGCATCCTCGGCCAGCGATGGACCGGCAGCGCGGATGTTGAGCATGTCGCGGAGCACCTGCGGCGCGTTTTCCGAGGCTGCGGTCAGCACGCTTAGAGTTTGCGGCTCGGCCACCGCAACGGCGCCGCGCACCGAACCGACGCTGCTCTGCAGCACCTTCACCCGCTGCGGCTGCCAGGCATGGGGCTCTGCGGTTTCGGCTTTGCGGAAGCGCACCCAGCCGTAGTCCGGGAGATCCGTACCGGCCGGCGCACCGGAGGCGGGTGGCTCGGGATGGTAGGTCTCCTGCCACGCGCGCCGCACCTGCGCCTCGATTTCGGTGAAGCCGATCCCGCCGAGAGGCGCGGGAGTGCCGCGCAGGCACAGGTGGATGACATCGTCGTTCAAACCGATGGAGTCGAAGAGATGCGCGCCGCGATAGCTGTCCACGACAGAGATGCCCATCTTCGACATGATCTTTGCCAGACCCTGGTCGAAGGTCTTGAGCATGTTTTTCTCGCCTGTTTCCGGAGCGGCAGCGGCAGCGCTTTGGAGAGCGAGCCAGGGGCACACAGCGCCGGCGCCCACGCCGAGCAGCACAGCGGCGTGATGCAGATCGCGGCAGTCTCCTGCTTCCACGGCAAGTCCAACGCGCGTGCGGATGCCCGCGTCGACGAGCGCGTGGTGTACGGCTCCGGTGGCCAGCGCCATGGGGACGGGCAGCTTCTCCGGACCGGCGGGCATATCGGTGAGCAGCAGCAGTTGAGCGCCGCCGGTCACCAGTGCGATTGCCTCGATGCACAGACGGTCGATGGCGGCTGAGAGTGTCTCGGCCGGCGAGAAGACGCACTCGAGCACCGCCGTGGGCAGATCGGCAGCCAGCGGATGGCTGCGCTCGCGCAACGCCTCTACCTGCCCAAGCGACAGAAAGGGCGAGGAGAGCGATAGGCCGGGGATGCGGGCGTGCGGATCGAGCAGGTGCGGCCACGGGCCGAGGCGGGTGTGCAACTGGACGACGCAGGCTTCGCGCAGCGCATCGATTGGCGGATTGGTGACTTGTGCGAAGCGCTGGCGCAGATAGTTGTAAACGGGGCGCGGCGAGCGGGCGAGCGCTGCGATGGGCGTGTCGTCGCCCATGGACCAGACAGCATCTTTGCCCTCGACGGCCATTGGCTGCAGCACCATTCGCACGTCTTCGCGGGTGTAGCCGAAGAGCCGCTGCAACTCGAGCAGGCGCGCGGTCGGCAGACCGCTCTTCCATCCGTCGGCATCGGTAAGCGCAAGATCGTTGACCAGCGTTTCGTACTCCACTTCGCGATCGAAGCGGGCGAGGATCTCGCGCGTGTTGAGGACTTCGTAGCTTTTCAGGTCCACGACCAGCATCTCGCCAGGACCGAGACGGCCGCTTTCGAGAACCGATTCTGGATCGAGATCGACCAGACCGGCCTCAGAGCCCGCGACCACCAGGCCATCGCGGGTGATGAAGTAGCGGCAGGGCCGAAGACCGTTGCGGTCGAGCGCTGCGCCAACGAGATGGCCATCGGCGAAGGTTAGCGCGGCCGGGCCGTCCCACGGTTCCACGCAGTCTGCGTGGTAGTGCATGAACTCGGAAACCTTCTCCAGCCGCGCCGGCGGCACCAGCATGCGAACGGCCTGGCTCACGCTGCGGCCGTTGCGGGCAAGCAGCTCTACCGCCTCGTCCAGGCTGGTGGAGTCCGAACCATCCGGCGAGTAGAGCGGGTGGTATTCGGCGGGAATGGTCGCGGCACGTGCGTCCATACGCGCGCGATTGCCCCAGACGGTATTGATCTCGCCGTTGTGCGCGAGCATGCGCAAAGGCTGCGCGCGGCTCCATGCGGGCTCAGAGTTGGTAGCGTAGCGCTGATGGAAGATGGCAAATGCGGTCTCGTATGCCGGGTCGGCGAGATCGGGATAGAACTCAGACAGCAAGCGGCCGGCGCACAGCGCTTTGTAGACAATGGTGGAGTCAGAGAGAGAGCAGATGTGGACGGCAGTCTTCTTCCGCTCGAACTGTTTGCGCGCCAGAAAGAGGCGGCGCTCCAGGTCGGCGGGGTGCGCGGAGATGAGCGCCTGCAGGATGCGCGGCGCAGATGCAAGCGCCTGCTGGCCCAGGTGCTCTGGGCGGATGGGTACTTCGCGCCACGCCAGCAGCCGGCAGCGGTGCTCCTTCAATGCCTCCTCGAAGCTCCTCTGCGCCGGAGCGGGATCAATGCCGGTGGGGAAGAAGCAGACGCCCACGGCAAGAGTGCGGTCCTCCTTGAGAGTGAGTCCGGCGGAACGCAACAGGAAATCGCGCGGCAGCTGCGTCATGATGCCGACGCCGTCGCTGCTTTTGCCATCGGCGGCGACGGCGCCGCGATGCGCGAGGCGGCCGAGAGCGGTCAGCGCATGGGCCAGCACTTC
>JBJMGC010000106.1:0-23694 GCA_045808105.1 Acidobacteriaceae bacterium
GGAATCACCACAAAAACCTGCCGTTTACATTCCTCCGATTTGCTACTCTGAAACTAGTCACACTTCCAGTCACAAAATCCAGAAAAAACAACAAGCCACCGTCCCCGTTCCATTCCTGGACTGTCGGATCGAAGAGCGCTGCTGACGCAGCTTTTCATTTAAGAAAAGCTGCTCATCCTCGAACCCGGCGAAGTCAACTGAGGAAATGGAACGGCAGCGGTGGCTTTTTCATTGCGACTGATACGCAATCGCGCCGCTAACTTCAATCACTGGACGAATTTAGCAGTAAGTCCTTTAGAGAGACGAATTTGATGCTCGGAACAGTACATATCCTCATGGTTCGGCACGGTTTGTACGCCAGCCTCCCGCACCGGAGGGGGGAGGGGGGTGCCGGTATCGTGACCGACGCCAGGCAGGAGCTGCGTCGCCAGCTCCGCTTCGTCCGCCGTCACCCTGAGCTGATCGCTAACCTCGTCCGCCTCCGCGCCGGCATCCCCATCGATTCCGAGGCCCACGCTCAGCTCCTCTACAGACGAGCAAGGCTCCGCACTCGCCGACAAAACGCTGTCATCCTGAGCGCAGCGAAGGACCTGCACTCCGCCGAAGTCGCCCATAGTTCTCAGCGTGAGCGACCAAAGGAAACGAACCCCGCAGCACGCGCCAAAGGCGCGTCCGCCCGTGCGGCCAGCACCGACGACGTCCTGAACGGCGACTCGCGGTACACTTCTTGCGCGAGGAAACGCCCCAGCCATGAGCATATTCACCCTCATCATCATCGTCATCGTCGTGTTGTACATCCTGGGTTCGATCAAGATTCTGCGCGAGTACGAGCGTGGCGTTGTCTTCCGCCTCGGCCGCGCACTTCCCACTCCGAAGGGTCCCGGCGTCATCCTCATCTTTCGCCCCTTCGACCAGATGGTCCGCGTCACGCTTCGCCAGGAGGTCCTCGAGGTTCCGCCACAGGACATCATTACCCGTGACAACGTCACTCTGAAGGTTAACGCGGTCATCACCCTGCGCGTCGTCGATCCTTCCAAGGCCGTGATCGAAGTTTCCAACTACGTCTACCAGACCTCGCAGTTCGCCCAAACGACCTTGCGCTCGGTTCTTGGCGAGGTCGAGCTCGACCAGTTGCTCAGCCATCGGGAAGCGCTCAACGCGCGCATTCAGGAGATCCTCGACAAGCACACCGCCCCCTGGGGTGTGAAGGTCACCAGCACCGAGGTGAAACAGGTCGATCTGCCGGAATCAATGCTCCGCGCCATGGCCAAGCAAGCCGAAGCCGAACGCGAAAAGCGATCCAAGATCATCAATGCCGAAGGCGAGTTCGCCGCCTCGCAGCGTCTGGTCGACGCCGCCGCCCTGCTCGCGCAGCAGCCCATCACCATGCAACTCCGTTATCTTCAGACCCTTACCGATATAGGTACGGAGAAGAACACCACCATCGTCTTTCCCCTACCCATTGAGCTCATCTCGTTGTTCAATAAGACGGTAGCGGGCGCTGTGACGGGGCCGGGCGTCAATCCCATACCCCCGCCGCCAAAGCCTGACGAACACGCATGAGATCGCTTTTCGACGAAGACCCTCAGGATGAACCCAAGTCGGACGCCGACCTGACTCTGGGCATTGGTTCGCTGCTCAGCATCTTCTTCGGAGTCGTGCTCATCTGCGGCATCTTCTTCGGCTTCGGCTATTCCATGGGCCGCCGCAACGCGCGCTCTACCGCCGCCGCACCCACCACAGCCGTTCCGCCGCAAACCCTCGCCAGCACTTCTCCCCTGCCGGAGAACGCGCTCAGCGGAGCACCCCTGAAGCCGGAGCAGCCCGACTCCGCGTTGCCGGCAGATTCCACCGGTCTGGCTCCTGACGAAAGCACCCCCAAAGCCGCGGCAACTCCGCCCGCTGCCAAACACGCCGCACCGGACACTTCCGCCGCACCGGAATCCGCGAAGCCGAACGCTCAACCCGCCGCGAAGCCCCCCGCTCAACCGAAGACCGGGAAGATGGCCGAAACGGCGACATCCGATACCTCGTTGAACGCAGTCCCGGTTACACATCATGCGCCGCCACCTGCCAAGCCTCATGCCGGCATCTCGGCGCCGCTTGCGCAGGCCCCCGGCGACGCTCCCATCCTCCCCGGCCACCCCATCATGGTGCAGATCGCCGCAGTCAGCAGGCAGGAAGATGCCGAAGTGCTGGCGGGCGCGCTGCGGAAGCGCGGCTTCAATCCAACCGTCAAGCCCGGCAGCGGAGATAAATTCTTCCACGTCCAGGTCGGCCCCTTCACGGACAAGAACCAGGCAGAAACCATCAAGCAGCATCTGCTCGCCGACGGCTACAACGCCATCATGAAGTAGGCGGCGCCAATCCCGCCTCGATCACGCCCCGCACCGTCGCCATCAACTCCTCTTTGTCGACGTAGTCAGCCGGATCGAGCGGCGCATGAAATGTAACCGTAACCGTTCCACTCTGCAGTTTCGTGCTTCCCTTCGGCAGCATCCGGGTCGCGCCCGCAATGGAAACCGGCACCACCGGAGCACCCGAATCCATCGCCAGAAAGAAGGGCCCTTTCTTGAACGGCAGCAGCGCTCCATCCGGCGACCGCGTGCCTTCCGGAAAGACCACGAGACAGCTTCCCCGTTGCAGTTCACGCTGAGCCGCCGCGCTGACGGCCTTCGCCGCCTCCACGCTGCCATCCCGCGTCACCGGGATGTCTCCCGCCAACCGCAACGCGTAGCCCAGCAGCGGAATCTTCATCAACGAAGCTTTTAGATAGATCACCACCCGTCCCGGCAGCAACGGGATCAGCACCGGCGGATCCAGATTGGAAGAGTGGTTCGCCATCACGATGGATGCCCCATGCGGCAGGCGATCGAATCCGTGAACAACCACCCGAACGCCGCCGAACGGCAATCCCGCACGCGTGATCCAGAAGCCGACACGAAGCAGTAGCCTGCTATCGCGTGTGATCAGCGTCCACGGAAAAGCAAACAGCGCCGCCGGCACCGCAAGCACGGTCCAGACCAGAATCATGGTCAAGCCACGCATGGTACTCCGCAGTTCCAGAGCTAAGCCTGCGCCAGCGGCTGAGCCGTTTTCGTCGCTGCCGAAACAGCGGCTTGAGCGGCCAGCCGCGCGGGAAGCTTTTCGTAGATGCCGTCGAATCCGCCGTTGGAAAGGATCGCGACAACATCGCCCGGCTGAGCGGTTTCGGAAACGTACGTGACAATCTCCTCCACGTTTGCTGCCAGCACCGCGTGATAACCCTCCTCCGCAAGCCCGTGAACCACCGCTTCCGGTTGCAGTCGCTCCGCCTCCGGAATGCTCTCCTGCTTGAAGACGGCAGCCAGGACAACTTCATCCGCCAGCGCCAGCGCTGCCACCAGCTCCCGCTCAAACACATTCCGCCGCAGCGTGTTCGAGCGCGGCTCCAGCACGGCCCACAACCGCGACTGCGGATACGCGGCGCGCAGCGCCCGCAGCGTCTCCCGAATCGCCGTCGGATGATGCGCGAAGTCGTCAATGACAGTGATCCCGCGCACGACTGCACGCACCTCCAGCCGCCGCTTCACGCTCTTGAAGCTGGCAATCGCATCAGCAATGGCATCGGGATCAATGCCCTGCCCCGCAGCAAGTGCCGCAGCAGCCGTGGCATTCAGCGCGTTGTGCTCTCCCGCCATGGGCAGCACCAGTTCGAGCCACGGCCTGCCGCTGCGCCACACCTGCCAATGCGTAGTGCCGTCTCGATGCGTCAGGTCGCGTATCTGCCACTCCGAGCCATCGGCGAATCCATACCGCTCGACTTTGCAAAGGGCGCGCGCCGTGCACTCGCTCACATTCGGGCTGCCATCGAAGGCCACCACCCTTCCGCGCCGTGGCACCAGGTTTACCAGCCGCTTGAACGCGATCTTGACCGCATCCAGATCGCGATAGATATCCGCATGATCGAACTCCACATGGCTCAAAATCACCGCGTCCGGAAAGTAGTGCATGAACTTCGGACCCTTGTCGAAAAACGCCGTGTCGTATTCATCGCCTTCCAGGATGAAGCTGGCGCTCGGCGCAAGCTGAAAGCTGGTGCCAAAGTTTTCCGCCACGCCGCCGATCAGAAAAGAAGGCCCGCGCTCGCCACGCCTCCGCGCTGCCGTTTCGTAAATCCACGCCAGCATGCTGGTCGTCGTCGTTTTGCCATGCGTGCCCGCAACCACCAGCGATTCCCGCCCGGTCAGGAACTCCTCATACACCGTCTGTGCCATCGATCGAAACGGAATCCGCTGGTCCAGCACGTACTCCAGTTCCACATTGCCGCGCGAGATCGCATTGCCGACAATCACCAGATCCGGCCGCGGCTCGAGGTTCTTCTCCGCGTACGGCTCCATCACCGGGATACCCAGCGTGTCCAGCAAGTCGGACATCGGCGGATACGCCGCCGCATCCGATCCCGTCACCGTGTGCCCCTGCAGTTGCAGCATCCCTGCCAGCGACGCCATCGCTGTCCCACAGATGCCGATCAGATGTATATGCTTCGCTTCGATCGTCATTGCTCCTCTTGACCAGTTCGCGCGCGCGGCTCTATCCGCAGTTCCGCGATCTCTACGCTCGCCACCAGCTCTGCCTGCACTCCAAATGGCAAAGTAACATTGCTGCGCGACACATGTCCCGAACGAAGTCCATAAGCAATCGGCCCGGAAAACCAGTCCAGCACGGTCAGAATCACTCGCTCAAGAAGATCGGCCGGCGCGCCGGGCGACGCACACTCGAGCATCTCGCCAAAGACGATGCCCGTCACGCCCTCGAACTTGCCCGCCATCTTCATGTGCCGCAGCATGCGATCGATCTGATATGGCTTCTCTCCCAGGTCTTCCAGGAACAGCAGCTTACCCTCGGTCTGCGCCGCAAACCGCGTGCCCAGCAACGCCGTCAATAAGCTCATGCACCCACCATAGAGCACACCCCGCGCGTTTCCCGGCTGCAAGGCGCGCAAGCCGGACTCGCTGCCCAGCCGGTAAGCATCGCCGCCCAGCGCCGCCGCGAAGCTCAATAGATCGACACCGTCTCCACGCGAGAAATCCGCTGCCACCATTGGCCCGTGCAGCACCGGCACACCCGCTTTATCCAGCATCCAGGTCGCAATCGCTGTGTGATCGCTGTAACCAATGAACGGCTTCGGGTTGCGGCGGAGCAGCTCCAGATCCAGCCCCTCCAGCAGGTAATTGCTTCCGTATCCGCCACGGATACATATCACCGCATCGATCTCGGCATCGGCAAAGGCCGCGTGCAGGTCCGCCAGGCGCTGCTCCGGAGCCGCCGCAAAGTACGGCCACGCCTGCGTCAGCGCGTGCGGCATCAGCGTGACCGTGTGGCCAAGTGCGCGCAGCCGTTCCACGCCCCGCAGCACCTTCTCCGGATCGGCATTGCTCGCCGGCGCTACCACCGCGAGACGAATCGGCAGCCCTGTCACTGCGCTCCCCCGGCAAGCCACTGTCCGCGCGCCAGCACCACCGCCGGTCCGGTCAAGTGCAGCTCCTCGCTCGTGCCGGACCATTCCACGGTCTGCTCTCCACCCGGCGCGCGAACGCGCAGCCGCCGCGGCGCGCCTTCGAGCGCCATCATCATCGCAGCGCTCGCGCTCGTGCCCGTCCCGGAAGAAGATGTTGGCCCAACGCCGCGCTCGTAAATGCGAATTTCGATCAAGTCATCTGCCAATCGCCGCACAAACTCCACATTCGTCTGCGCAGGAAAATCCGGATGCGTGCAGATCGCCGCCCCCGTCTCCTGCCAGGCGCGGCCCGCAACCGTGAACTGGCTGTCTTCCACCACTGCCACAAATTGCGGATTGCCGATGGCCACGACCGCGCCTTCGACCGTTACGCCTCCATCCATCGCAACGGTTGCGCGCCGCACCTGCGGCACACCCATCCCGGTCGCGAACTGGAACTCCGTCCCATTTGCGCCTTCCAACCGGCAGATTCGCACTCCGGCATCTGTTTGCAATCGAACTTCATCTCCAGCCTGAAGACCCGCGTGGTAGGCCATCCATGCCGCAACGCATCGCGTGCCATTGCCGGAGAGTTCCGCAGCCGACCCGTTCGCGTTGTACAGATGGATGGCGCCCTCTCGCTCATTGCGCAACGTCAGATACTCCACACCATCCGCGCCTACGCCCGTTGTCCGCGCACACAGCTCGCGCGAGAGTCGCTCAAGATCGCGCCCCTCTACCTGCCCGGCATCGACAATCAGGAAATCATTGCCGCACGCGTGCGCCTTGGTGAACTCGATCACTCTTCCTCCCACGTGCGGAAGGTCAGTACCCGTTCGATCCCAGAGCCCTTCATCAACAGCGCCTTCAATCGGTGATGTCCACTCCGCGTGGCCATCACCGTGAAGGACAGCCGCGCGATGCCCGCAAAGTTATCGCGGTCCACGGGATCAAGCCGGCGCTGTTCCGTATCCATCGCCTGCAGCACCGCCAGATTCATTGCTTCCGCATCCGGGCCGCGGACCTCGTAAATCTGGCTCTGCAGCTTCAGGTTGGTGAAGGTCTCGAGCGCGCCTACAGCCTCCAGGGCGAGCAGGATCAATAGCGTCGCAAACGCAGCGGGCAGATACAACCCGGCGCCGCAAGTCATCCCGACCGCAGCCACCGCGAACACCGTCGCTGCGCTGGTCAAGCCACTAATACGGTTACGGTTGTGCAGAATCAGGCCGGCGCCCAGAAATCCCACGCCCTGCACGATGTTCGACGCAATCTGGCCCTTGCTGGTGCTCAACTCGCCGGCAATCAGCGGCGACAGATACGTGAACAGCGCCGAAGCAAAGCAGATCAGCAGATTTGTCCGCACTCCGGAAGGCTTGTGGTGGTACTCACGATCCAGTCCGATGATGCCGCCCAGCGCGCACGCCAGCAGCAGACGCATCGTCCCGGTGTCCGTCAGGCCCCACTGTTCCAATCGGCTGAAACTCAGCGCGTGTTTCGCCTGCAAAACGATCATCGTGGTCGCGTACCTTCTCCATGGGCAGGCGAGCGCGCTGCCCATCGCGTGATGCTACCACCCAGCGAAACCGCTGCCACTAACACTCCCGGACTACTCAGGGCTTCCCGCCAAAGACCCTGGGATCGGGTTCTGTGTGGCGTACACCCGGGCACACGGCTGCCCCGTCGAGCAGATAATCTGCAGCAGCACCAAGCCCAGCGGGCGCGCGGCAACCGCCTTTGCCACAGTATCGCCATCCAGCGCCACTACGTAATCGGCCTTCCCCGCCGGGTCTTTCAATGCCGCATTCCACTCGTAGTAGTCGCCCTCATTGATGATGTCGCGCAGCGGAATCCCCGCCTGCTGCACCGCGCCAACGTGGTCGGATACGGACATCAGCAGCGTCTTGCCCGGCGGCAGCACCCGCAGCCAATTGGCCAAGGTCCGCTCAAAAGGAATGCGCGTACGTGCGTTGACCACCGCCTCCTGGAACACCAGTGGCCCGGCGCGCAGCAGCAGAATGCTGTTCGTCACAATCAGCGCACCAGCCAGCGGCGTGATCCAGCGCTTCCATCCTTCCGACGCGAAACGGAGCCGCGACCTCGCCAGCACCTCCAGTGCCGCAGCGCCAAACAGCGCGAATGCCGGCAGCATCTCCATGCCATAGCGCGTGTTGTACCAGGCATGCGGAAACCACATCGGAATGAATAGGGGAACCGACCCATACGCAATCGAATATGTATAGAACGGCAGCGGCAGCCACAGTAGCGATGCCGCCGCCAGCGCCGCATCCCGTCGCCGCAGCCACAGCAATGCGGTGCCGATAAGCGAGATCAGGAGTAACAGTTGTGTCGCGTACGGAACTACGGCTCCCAGTTCCGCAGCTTTCAGAAAGTACAACGTCGCCACCACCGGCCGGTGATACTCCATATAGTGACCGGCACCGGTTGGCGACGTCCGCGCCTCGATCGCCCGCGCGGAATACGGCCCGCGCAGAAAATCGAACGGATCGTGAAACTGCTTCGCGTTGTAAGCGATCCACACCAGCGGCGCTATTACCACCAGCACAGTTGCCAGCAGCCATATCCCGGTCATCCGCTCCCGCAGGTTGCGCCGCTTCAATACGATCCAGGACGCAACGCACCACGACGCTGCCGCGTAAATCCATCCGTCATAGCGCGTGAACACCGCACACACCAGCGTCAGCGATGCACCCAGCAACAGGCGTCCGAGCCCTTCTGCGTTGCTCGCCTGCGAGCGCCGCACCAGCAGCGCAATCAGCAGCGCAACCCAGATCATCTCCGCCAGGAAGAGCGGCTCCGTCATTGCTGTCGTCGAAAAATAGAGCAGTCCCGGATTAAGCGCGAAGAACGCGACAGCCAGCCACGCAATCGAATGCCGGACAAAACAAAGCGCCAGCCGATACAGCCCCACGCACGCCGCGACGTAGCAGGCCATGGATGGGATCGCGGCCGGCACGCCGCTTTGCCACCAGCTCATTTTTTGGACAAACGGAATCAGCAGCAGGTGCGGCAGCGGTAGCCATACCGAGCCAAGCTGGCGAAATCCCGGCGTCCGCGCGTCGAAGATCCGTCGCGCAATGTGCAAGTGCGCCACCGCATCGCCATACAGCAGCAGCAGTTGATGCTGCGAGCAGAAGGCCAGCGCCGACAGCGTGAGCACCGCGCTTAACAGCGCGACCGTTACCGCATCGCGCGGCTCTCGCGGCGACTTCGCCTCAGTCAAGGTGGCTGAGCGCGCGGAATTGCTGGAACCGCGCATCGATCTCCTCACGAGTCAGGTTCTGCGTGCGTTCGACGCCAAACTTCTCCACCGCGAACGAGCCCATCACGCCACCGTAGAACATCGCCCTGCGGAAATTCGCGGGCGTCAGTTCGCCTTTTTGCGACGCCAGATAGCCAAAGAATCCGCCTGCAAACGAGTCACCCGCGCCGGTCGGATCGACCACTTCCGCCAACGGCAAGGCAGGCGCGCGAAAGGGCGTAGCGTGCGTCTCCGGCTTTGCCCCCGGAAACGAGCGCTCGCTGAAGAAAACCGTCGCGCCATATTCACCGTGCTTCACGATCAGCGTCTTCACGCCCATGCCAAGAACCTTCTTCGCCGCACGCACCAGGTTGGCGTCGCCCGCCAGCATCTTGGCCTCACCATCGTTGATCAGCAGCACGTCCAGATCCACCAGCACCTCGGCCAGCGCTGCGCCATGGTCCTTGATCCAGTAGTTCATGGTATCGCCGCACACCATCTTCACTTTCGGCATCTCGTGCCGTACGCGCGCCTGCAGCTTGGGATCGATGTTGGCAAGAAACAGAAATTCCGAATCACGATAGCTGGCTGGAATCTTCGGCGTGAATGTCTCGAAGACATTCAACTCCGTTGCCAGCGTATCCGCCTCGTTCAACGTGCGCGTGTAGGAGCCGGTCCAGTGAAAACTCTTCCCCGCCACATGCTCGATGCCCGAGGTATCCACACCGCGCTTCTTCAGCACATCTTCGTTTGCGGCGGTGAAATCCTCGCCGACCACGCCAATCACCCGCACCTGGGTAAAGTAGCTGGCGGCTAATGCAAAGTGAGTGGCAGCGCCACCCAGGGCATGGTCCACGCGGCCACTTGGAGTCTCAATACTGTCGAACGCAACACTACCAACCACCACAATGGACATGCAGTCTTCTTTCTAAACCTACGAGAGATATTTTCCGATGATCGGTTCCAGCTTCGCGCGTGTCGCGGCGGGAATCGTGTCGCGACTGGTCAGGATGGCATGCTGCACCGCGGTCGCACAGCCGCATGTGCGCTCCGCAGGCACGGTGCGCACCGCGGCGCGCAGCACCTTCGCGGCATTCGCCGCATTCTGGTGCATCACCGCGACGATCTGGTCCACCGTCACATCATCGTGACCCGCGCGCCAGCAGTCGTAATCGGTGACCATCGCCATCGTGGCGTAGCAGATCTCCGCCTCGCGGGCCAGCTTGGCTTCCTGCAGATTGGTCATGCCGATCACGTCAGCGCCCCAGCTCCGGTACAGGTTCGACTCCGCGCGCGTCGAAAACTGCGGACCCTCCATGCACACATAAGTGCCGCCACGCTTGCCCACGACGTTCTCGGCACCGCATGCATCGGCGATCGTCTTCGCCACCACGCTGCATACCGGATCTCCGAACGCAACGTGCGCCACAATCCCATCGCCGAAGAACGTGCTCGTCCGCAGGAACGTGCGATCGATGAACTGGTCCGGCACGACGAAGTCCGTCGGCTTGTGCTCTTCCTTGAGCGACCCCACTGCCGAAACCGAGATAATGCGCCCGACGCCCAGCAGCTTCATCGCAAACAAATTCGCGCGGAAGTTGATCTCACTCGGCAGCAGGCGATGGCCTCGCCCGTGCCGCGCCAGAAATGCGACACTGCGTCCCTCAAGCGTTCCCAACGCCAGCTTGTCCGATGGTTCGCCGAACGGCGTCTGAATGGCGACTTCCTGTGTATCCCCTAGGCCCGGCATGGAGTACAGTCCACTGCCGCCGATTATCCCGATCTCTGCCTGTTGCAAATCGTTCTCCGCGCCGGCTGCATTCTTGGCCGCAGCACACGCATGACAGTTAGGTTGGAAACGTCAGTATACCTGCGCTTTTAGCGATGCAGAGCCGCCTGCATCATGCCATAGCGGCTCAGCAGATGCCCCAGGCTCTCACTCAGCTCCGGCGCAGCCTGCGGCATCGCGACGCGCGCCTGCTGCTCCCCGCTGTGGTGCAGGCTCCCGATCATCGCCAGTTCCAGCTTGCGCGCCAGCGGCAGCGGAAAGCTCTCGCTGATGAACACGCCACGACCGACCGTCGCGATCAACACCGGCCCTTCTTCAGTTGTGAATACGCTCTCATCGCCACGGCCTTCGCTCTCGTCGGTTGGCTGCATGTGCACGTCCGTGTACTTCCGCTTCAGGTTCTCCGCATAGATCGCCGCGAAGTTCGCCGCGGCCCCCTCGCTCTTCCATTGCGATAGGTAAAGCAGCGCCACCGATGTCGTCGAGTCCTTCTCCTCCGGCGTCTTCGCTGCGCGGCTCTGGGCTGCGTAGTACATGCCGCCATCCCACTGCGGAGTCAGGTCTGCCGCGCCGGCCTTGCCCGCAAATAGCTCCGCCAGGATCCGGACATCGAGCGCGCCCATCACGCCGATGTCATAAGGCGCGTAGTCCGCCTCGATCAGCGGATGGATATCCGGCATGGTCAGCAGCGTCGGATGCACCTGCCGTTCCCACGCCCGCGGATGCATGATCTCGTAGCTCGTCCCGGGCGGCCGGTCCAGCGCGCCGGCAAACGCCTCCTTCGGCCCCTGGTCCTTCAACACCACCTGCTCAAAGTTCAGCCCCTCGCGGTAAGGGAACAGCAGCGACTCCTTCAGCAGCAGCGGAGCGCGCTTCAGTACCGGCGAGTCGCTGTCGTCGCCGCCGCCCAGGTCGTCCAGTTGCGCCGCAATATCCGGCAGCTTCGCCAAGGACTGTCCTTTCGGCGCCAGCCCCCAGTCCAGAAAGACGACCATCGCCTGCCCCTCGGCCACCGCTTCACGCGCCGTGTCCGCCTCGTCCGTGCGCAGATGGTCATTGTCCTCATTCACGTTCTTCGCAACGGATTCCTTGCTCTGATCGCTCCACTTCTCCAGGTCCACATGCTGGTCCTGCAGTGCATGCGTCAGCTCATGCGCCAGCACAGGCTTCTGCTCATCCGGCGCAATCCAATCCAGCATGTTCACTGTCTTGCTCTTGCTGTCGTAGTAACCCGCGATCTGCTCCGTCAGCAGGCTTACGATGAACGGCCGCAGGTGGAAGTCGCGGTCCAGCAGCCCAAACTTCTTCAGCACGATCTCGGAGCTCTCCAGCCGCTGCGCGTCCTTGTCGTCCTTCATCTTGCTCAGGATGTATTGCTCCACCTCGCCGCGATTTGTCAGCCGCCGCTTCACCGGATGCTGGATCGCCAGGTCGCTGTCCTTGCTGGCGAAGCCCAGGATTTGGTCGACCGACGCAAACAGCTCCTTCGCCTGTCCAGGAGTGATCTTCCGGTCCGGCTTTTGCAGTGCCGGCGGTTGCTGCGACTGCGGCGGTGGACCTTGCGGCGGAGCCGGCGCGCCGGTCGATTGTGCCAGTAGCGGCAAACCAGCCAGCAGTCCGACAGCCGCATATGTTGCCTGCTTTGCCCGGAAACCCATCGCGTCACCGCCCCGCACCGCCCGCTGGCCTGCTTCCAGAAGGCTATAATTTTCTCTGGGCTTTCGCTATGCAGGACACTTCCAGCACCACCGCAGCTATTTCACCAGACGCAGCACCCGCCTCCGCGGTGAGCGCGCCCACGGCTTTGGCCCAGGCGCTCGGCGGCTCGTCCGCGCCTCTTGAGGAGTTAGCCGGAGCCGTCAGCTTCCCCCTATTCAGCGATACGTCGCAGGAAATCGCCGTGCTGGTCGAAGGCGCTGGAGTGTTCGATCTTGGCTATCGCGGGCAGATCGCGGTAGGCAGCGCGGACCGCCTCCGCTGGCTCAACGGCATGCTCACCAACAACATTCAGGGTCTGGCCGAGGGCGCCGGCAACTATAGTTTTGTGCTGAATGCACAAGGCCGTATCCAGGGCGACTGCAACGCCTTCCGCCTGCCTGACCATCTACTGGTCATCACCGACCGCAGCCAGGTTCCCGCGCTCATGGCGCACTTCGACCGATTCATCATCATGGACGACGTCGCCCTGGAAGACATTTCCTCCACCCGCACCGCGCTCGGCCTCGCCGGACCCGTCGCCCCGCGACTGCTCGCCGCGCTCGGCGTTCAGCTTCCCCCCACCGCAGCAGACGGACCTTGGCTCATGCAGACGCGCATCTGCGGTGTGCCCGTTCAACTCATCGGCGGGTACCCGACAGGCTCAGCCCGTTTCGAGCTCTGGTGCGCCAACGACAATGTCCGCACGCTCTGGGATCTCCTGCTCGCAGCCGGCGCTATTCCCTGCGGACTTCGCGCCTCCGAGGCCCTGCGCGTGCTCGAAGGCACACCGCGTTATGGCATCGATCTCGCCGAGCGCGATCTCCCGCAGGAAACCAGCCAGACCCGCGCGCTGCATTTCTCCAAAGGCTGCTACCTCGGCCAGGAGATCGTCGAGCGCATTCGCTCCCGCGGCGCCGTGCATCGCCGCCTCGCCCAATTCACCCTTTCTGCCGAACCGGCGGCAGTGCCGGTCGAGCTCACCGCCGCCGGCGCCTCGGCTGGCCGCATTACCAGCACCGCCCTCTACAACGGCGCGCGCTATGGCCTCGGCATCGTGCGTAGCGAAATTGTGGAACGCCAGCCGTCTCTGGAATACGCCGGCGGTACAGCAACGCTGCTCCCCTATCCCCTGCTTGCGCGCACCGCGACGCAACCCTCATAGGAAGGTTCATCATCATGCCCGACCAGTCCTCCGGATTCACTGTCACCGATCGCCGCAAGTTCACCCTGGAAGGTGATCTGCGCGAAGGCGAAGTCGCCTCTACGGCAGACGAAACACCCGCTCCGGCCGCTGCAGCGCAGCCACAGCCGGAAACCAACACAGAACCTAAGCTCGGCCCCAAACTCGTCCAGAATGAGCCTCCCGTTGAAAAAGAAGTCGTCAACCGCGATCTCGAGCCGCTTCCTACCGAAGATGAGGCTCTCGACGACGAAGGCCCGCTACCCGAGCCCACTGCTGCCGAATCCGCGCAGCAGGACGCCGATTATCGCGCCTCCTCGAAGAAGCTCGACGACATGATCTCCCAGGCCAATCCCGGCGCACGCGATAGCCTGGGCGGCCGTGCCGCGGAGATGAATTTTGACAAGCTGGTGCAGTCGCTCTACATGACCGCCGCCCTGCAGATGGGCGCCGCCGCCCAGCCCGGCGAGCAACCGCGCGTTGATATCCTGGGCGCGCGTCAGAGCATCGACATGCTGAGCGTGCTCGGCGAAAAGACCAAGGGCAATCTCACAGACAAGGAACAGCGACTGTTGCAAAACGCGCTCTTCGAGCTGCGCATGATGTTCATGGAGATCACCAACGCTATCTCCACGAGCGCTCACAATCCAGCCGCCAAACCGCCCATCCGGTAGGGAGCGCTCGCCTGCCGACTCGCCCTAACGCCAGCATCCTGTTTCTCGGCAGCGGCACATCCATGGGTGTGCCGACGCTGGGCTGCACCTGCCGAGTTTGCACCTCCAGTGACCCCCGCGACCAGCGTCTCCGCCCCTCCATCGCGATCGAATGGCAGGATCCCGGCGCCAACTCTGCACCGCATCGTGTCCTCATCGACACCGGCCCGGATTTTCGCCAGCAGGCGCTGCGCTTCGGCATTCGCGACATCGATGCCGTCTTCTACACTCACGCCCACGCCGATCACATCCTCGGACTCGATGATCTCCGCCCGCTGAGCTTCTCGCACCGCGAGCGGAAGATGCCGCTCTACGCCGATACGACCACCGCGGACGTGCTCGAGCGCGTCTTCTCCTATACCTTTTCGACCGAGGCCACCTATCCCACCCGCGCCCGCGTAGAGCTACACCGGCTTGCCGGCCCGGCAGACGTAGCCGGCGTCACCTTCACTCCTGTCCCGCTGCTCCATGGACGCCTCGAGGTCACCGGCTATCGCTTCGGCAACGCTGCCTATCTCACTGACATGAACAGCATCCCGGAGTCGAGCCTGGCCCTCCTCGAGGGAGTCGAGATTGTCATTCTCGACGCACTCCGGCCCCAGCCGCATCCCACTCATGCCAACGTCGCCGATGCCATCACCTGGGCGAAGAAAATTGGGGCCAGCAGCTCCTGGTTCACCCACATGTCGCACGAAGTCATGCACGCCGAGATGGACCCACAGTTGCCCACCTCCATCCGGTTGGCCTATGACGGACTGCGCATCCCGATCGACCTATAGCGCCCATGCAGATCTTTCACGACCCCGCCCAGTTGCCCGCCGAATACAGCCGCACCGTCGCGAGCGTCGGCAACTATGACGGTGTGCACCTCGGCCATCGCTTCCTGCTGGCACGAGTCGTCGAAAGGGCGCGCGCCCTCAATGCACGTTCCATAGCTGTCACCTTCGAGCCCCATCCCACCCATCTGCTGCGCCCCGGCTCTGGCCCCCGCCTCATCACTCCCACGCTCGCCGAGCGCCTCGATCTGCTCGCCACCACTGGCATCGACGCCACCGTCGTGCTCCCTTTCACGATGGAATTCTCCCAGCAGAGTGCTGAGACCTTCGCCCGCACTATCCTTCTCGAGCGTCTGCGTGCGGTTGAGGTGCATGAAGGCGACAACTTCCGCTTCGGCTATCGAGCGCAGGCCGGCGTGGATGAACTGAGTATGCTTGGCACTCAACTGGGATTCGCGGTACACCTCTACCGGCCACTCCAGGTGCGCGGCATGGATGTTTCCAGCAGCCGCATCCGCCAGCTCATCTCCGCCGGAGACATGCGCCGTGCCCGCTGGCTGCTCGGCCGTGCGTTCTCTATAGTCAGCACGCCGGCACATGGCCGCGGCATTGGCAGCCGGCTCACTGTGCCCACCATCAACCTCGCTGACTACGAGGGTCTCGTCCCCGCCAACGGCGTCTACATCACGCGTATGCAGATCGCGGCCGGCATGCCAGATGGCGATTCCGCAGACGAGGTCTGTTTCGACTCCGTCTCCAATGTCGGCACCCGCCCCACTTTCGCTGGGGCCTCTTTCGCCATCGAAAGCCACCTGCTCGACTTCCGCCCGGTTCCACTGGACGAAACCACGCCTCTCCGCCTCACATTCCTTGCCCGTCTACGAGAGGAGCGGCAATGGCCTTCGCCGGAAGCCCTGCGCGAACAGATCGGGCGGGACGTCCAGGCCGCGCGCCGCTATTTCCGCCGCCTGCCGCGAAGCTAATGCAGTGAGTCGTCGGTATTTCACCAGCTTTTTTGACACGTGGGTGTAGCATTTCCGATGTCGTAACTCTTGGGGAGGAATTCATGAGCAAGTTCTTGAAGCACTTTCTGGCCCAGCTTTGTCTCGTCGCCACCGTCACCGGCGTCGCCTCGGCCGCCGACACCGATAAGAAACTCACTGATCGCATCGATGCTGCAACGGCTGTTGTCCGCGAACTGATGGCCACGCCGGACAAAGGCGTGCCGCTGTGGGTTGCCGCCAAAGCGACCTGTGTGCTGGTCGTACCCGGTTACAAAAAGGGCGCCTTCATCGTCGGCGGCCAGTATGGTCAGGGCCTAGCCACCTGCCGCAATCGCCATCGCTGGAGCGCACCGGTATTCGTTCAGATCACCGGCGCCAGCTTCGGCTTCCAGGCCGGCGGACAATCCACCGACCTGGTCCTGGTCGGCACCAACCACAAGAGCATGGATGACATGCTGAAGGAGAAGATCAAGCTGGGCGGCGACGTTGCAGCATCCGCCGGTCCGGTAGGCCGCAACTCGCAAGCCTCCATCTCCGCTCTCGCAAACGCCGAGTTCCTCACCTACTCGCGCAGCAAAGGCCTCTTCGCCGGCCTCGATCTCACCGGTGATTACATCAACCAGAACAAGGACGACACCGCCGCCTACTACGGCAAGGACATCCACTACAGCGATATCCTCTCCGGACAGCAGCGCGTCCACGCGTCCTCCCGTGCGTTCGTATCCGCAGTCTCACAGCTCTTCCGCGAGGGTAGGGCTACCAAGTAATTCGCAACCTGGTCAGCGACAAAGGCCCGCTCCCAAAGATGCGGGCCTCGTTGTTTGACGAAGACGTTTTCGTGAAGGCTGACCGCAAACGCCTGCAGTAAATTTGAGGTGAGGTCTCCAGGAAATTGAACCTCCTTCCGTCATCCCCGGGCCGCCGGCAGCGAAAACGGATACTCCGCCTGATTCTTTGCATCGCCGCTCCTCTCGGAGCAACAGGACAAAGTCCGCGTCTTCACACTTCGCCTTCGAGACACATCCCTCAAATCAGCAGCCCCGTGTCCGCCTCCCCCGTGTCCGCCTCCCCCGTGTCCGCCTCCATTGACAGCGACGCAAGCTGCCGCGTTCACGAAGCGACAGGCCTTCCGGGCAGCCATGAGTTCGCCAGCCATTTCATGGAAGCCATCGCCAGTGATCCTGAAAATCCCCTCATCTTATGGGGTCTCACCGCGGACCTGAGCGACAAAATTCCGGTGCAGGATGAGGCTATGTACATATCGAAATCGACGGACGGCGGAAAAACATGGACGCCAGTGGCCCGAATCGATTCCAGGTATTTCGACGCGGACATCGCCGAGGGCCTGCGAAACGGTCTGGCCGTATCTCCCGGCGGAACTGAATTTGTGATCACGACGCAGGAAGGAGCTTTTCAGGTAATCCCTCAATCCGTCATTTCTGCCCCTGTGGTGAAGGCCATCGCAGGCCCACGGATTCCCCATCCCCGCCCGTTGCTGAGCATTCCAAAAAACGAGGGCGATCCGGTACGAGCGGGCGTCGTTGTCATGAGACGTGACGGAAAACGTCTCATTGTCGGTTACGGATACTTCGACCTGAGTCCTCAGCTCTTCACCTATCGCAAAGATGACCATGGCTCATGGATTGAAGATGGAAAGCTTCTCCGCCTCCCCACGGATCTGGATATCTTCTCCATGCAGTTTGATAACGAGAAGAAACTGCATCCAAACTCTCTCTATGTGGGAACTGGTGATCAGGTCTTCCGGCTGAATCTCCGCACAAGGGAATGGATTCAGGTTGCCGGAGTCGGTGCAGATTCCGCGATTCATGGAATGACGACAGTGGGAGGCCTGCACCTGGCAGCCTGCTGGGGAGTTTACGAGCCTGTCACTGCCGTTGCCGTGCAGCGAGTGACCCACGCAAGATTTCTCCTGCATCGAGCGAAGGACGAAGTCGGTCCAAACATACGCGCCTACGGCATCGAGGTGGATTCAGCAAGACACAACCGGCAGATCCTGACCGCGATCACCGGTGTTTATGTAACCAAAGATGGGGGGCGAAGCTGGAAAAGGCTGAATGATTTGCCTGAAGGAGAGTTCCATTCCGCCCACTTCAATCCCGATGGAAGCGTCCTCGTCTCAGGATTTCCAGGAACATTCCTGGCCAATCCATTTTCAAACGCCTGCGCGCCCCGTCTCAAAACTCGCAATGAGTAACTCTGTCGAATTGCTTATAAATGCATATTGTGATCATGTCGACTTAGATAGGCTCAGTTTGATGAATTAACTCTTGCAGATTGAAAATTCGGTGTATCTCCGCCCGGAAAGCGCTCATCATCCTTCCCCATATCGGCCGCCTTCATAAAATCCATCCAAATAGGCAGCGCCGCACGCGCTCCCGTCTCCTTATCGCCCAATGATTGCCGCGTGTCATACCCCACCCACACCCCGCATGTCACCGACGGCGAAAAGCCCAGGAACCACGCGTCTGTAAAGTCGCTCGTGGTCCCCGTCTTCCCGCCCAGCGAATGATTCAGCGCCTTCACCGCAGCCGCCGTGCCGCTCGTCGTCACCTGTTCAAGCAGCGTCATCATCGTGCGAGCCGTCTTCGCGCTGGTCGACTCATTCACCTCCGCCTGGTCCTCATACATCGGCATTCCGTCAGCGCTGGTCACGCGCCGTAGCAGATGCGGCGTCACGCGCACGCCATCGTTTGGAAAGCTGCTGTACGCCGCCACCTGCTGTGCCAGCGTCACCTCCACGGACCCCAGCGCCACCGGCAGGTATGGCGGAATATCGCGCGTGATGCCGAATCGATGCGCGACGTCGATTACCTTCCGCATCCCCACACGCTCCGCCAGCCGAAGCGCAGGAATATTCCGCGATTCCGCAAATGCCTTCTCCAGCGTGATGTTTCCCAGATAATTCGGCTCGTAGTCATGCGGCGTGTAAGGCCCGCCGGCCGTCTGGAAAGTCACCGGCGTATCGGCGAGGATCTCCTCGGGCTTCGCGCCGTTCTCTATCGCCGCCGTGTAGACATACGGCTTGAAAGAAGAGCCTGTCTGCCGCTCCGCCTGCGTTGCGCGGTTGAACTGCGACAGATTGAAGTCGCGTCCGCCCACCATCGCCAGAACATCGCCGGTGCCGTTATCCACCGCCATCAGCGCCGCCTGCGCGCCCGAGTCCTGTTCCAGCGTGCCCTCTAATACCGGATCGCGAGGTGAACTGGTGATATGCACGTAGACAATGTCGCCCTGCTTGAATAACTTTGCCGGATCCTTCTCGCCGGTCCAGGCCCAGCCCTCGGGCAGCAGACCGAGCCGTGCATCGCCGATCTTCACTGTCACCCGGCCCTCGAGCACTCCCACCACCATTCCGTGAAAGTAAGCGCCCTGCTGAATCGGCAGACTCCAGTCCGGATGCCGGAAACTCTCCAGCGATTCGCCCGCCGCCAGCACATTCAGCAGATGCCCACGCCACCCATGCCGCCGCTCGTACGCCGCAAGTCCATCCAGCACCGCGCGGTTGGCTGTCTGCTGCAACGACATGTCGAGCGTGGTGTAGACCTTCAGCCCTGCTTCGTGCACCGTCTCGGTGCCGAACTGCCGCTCCAACTCACGCCGCACCTCCTCCACAAACCAGGGCGCCACGCTGTTCGGGGGGGGCGCCAGAAGCAGCCCCAGCGGCGCACCCTTCGCCTCGTTCGCCTGCGCTGCCGTGATCGCGCCATCCTCCAGCATCGCGTTCAGCACCGTGTTTCGCCTCCGGAAGGCGCGCTCCGGATTCAGGATCGGCGAATACGCCACCGGCCCCTTCGGCAAGCCGGCCAGCAGCGCGGCCTCGGGCAGTGTCAGCTCGCGCGCCGGTTTGCTGAAGTAATAATTCGCACCCGCTTCGAAGCCATACACGCCATGGCCCAGATAAATCTGATTGCCATACAGCGTAAAGATCTGCTGCTTGGTGAAGCTGTGCTCGATCTGAATCGAAAGAAAGACCTCCTGCAGCTTGCGGCGAAAGGTGCGGTCCGGCGAGAGAAACAGATTGCGCGCAAGCTGCATGGTCAGCGTGGAGGCCCCTTGCGCTCGACCATGCGAGGTCAGATCGTGATACGCCGCCCCCAGCACGCGAAACAGATTCACGCCCCAGTGGCTCTCAAAATTCTTGTCCTCGATGGAGATGACTGCCTGCCGCAGAATGGGCGGAAAGTCGTCGTACTGCACCACGCTGCGCCGCTCCATGGCAAAAGACCCGAACAACGCTCCATGCGCGTCGTACAGTTCCGTGGTCGCCAGCGGCTTGTAGCGCTCCAGGTCCGCTATCTGCGGCAGGTCCACCGAGTAGACCAGCGTCAGCCCGGCAAGCGACCCCGCCGCCGCAGCCAACAACACCAGCAGCAGCAGCGCCAGCTCACCTGCCAGCTTGCGTCGGCCATGTGTGACAGTTCTGCGTCCGAGCGGCGGGCGAAATCCCTTGCCCGAACTCTCCCGGGATGCTGTGGCTTTGGTGTTCTCAGTCAATTGCACGAATCAGCGCAGCGCTCGTGGCCGAGCATAGCACCTCACGAGGTGCAGCCGCAGACCGCAAGGAATGCGGCTAGTCCTTAGGCAGCCTTCTGCTTCAGCACATCCAGCGCCTTGTTCAGCTGATCATCCGGCTGCGCCTTCTGCGTGTTCGGCGCCTGCGGAGCGGCCGGCTTCTTGGCGTTCGGCGCCGCAGGCTGTCCATCATCCTGGTCCTCGTTCGAAGCCACTACGACGTTCGGCTGCACCGCGTCGTCCTGGATCTTCTTTCCATCCGGTGCGGCATACTTCGCGACAGACAGGATCAACGCCGAGCCGTCCGGCAGCTCCATCGTCTTCTGCACCGAGCCCTCGCCGAAGGTCCGATCGCCCACCACGTCGCCGCGCTTGTTGTCCAGAATCGCCGCCGCCACCAGCTCGCCCGGCCCTGACGTACCGTGGTTCACCAACACCACCAGCGGAAGCGCCGTTAGAAACTTCGATTTCTCCGCCGTGAAGGTCTCGCTCGGATACTTCTGCCCGCTCAACGTAGCGATGGTTCCGCTCTGCAGGAAGAAGTTCGCCAGCCGGATACCTTGCGTTTCGTCGCCCACAGCGACATCGCGCAAATCCAGAAGTATCTTCTTGGTCTCTTTGTTGTCGCCCTTGCCCAGACCCTTCAGCTTGCTCTCAATCTCGTTCACGCGCTCCTTGGTCAGCGCATTCGGCTTGACATACAGGATACTGGCGTTTTCGTAGAGCTGATCGCTCAGGGCAGGAACCGAAACGTTGTTCCGCGTCATCGTGATCTTGTCCGGCTCCGGCTTGCGCGGCCGCACCACCGAAATGGTCACGTTCGTCCCGGCCGGGCCTTCCAGCAACAGCCGGATCATGGCCAGTGACAGCTCGCGGGTCGACTGGTTCCCGATCGCCTCGATCAAGTCGCCGTCCTGAATCTGTTCCTTGTCGGCGGGGCTGCCCGGCACGACAGAAACAATCGTGGCATAGCCATACCGCTTCGAGACATTCAGGCCTACCTGCGCCGTTCCCTCGCTCAGGTGCTGCTTGTACAGCTTGTATTCGGCAGGCGTCAGATAGCTCGAGTCGGAGTCCAGCGACTCCAGCAATCCATGCAGCGCGCCCACGGTCACGTTGTTCATATTGGGGTCCACAACATAGTCGTTCTGAATCTTGTTCAGGACCTCGCTGTACACCTCCATCTCCTGATAGGCGCCGTCCTTCTGGTCAGCGCGCACACCGGAGCGCAGGCTGCCCCATACCGTAAGCAGGAGAAGAACAATTGACACCCCGAAGATCGACCGCTGGAAAGACTTGGACATGGACCACCTGTAACTAAAATGATAGCGCAGAGCCCCCGGCCGCCTCCTACCCGTTCCGTGCTATGCCAGGAGCCAGAATAGACCCCTGATTAGACGCCTCGCGGGCGCCAACGTGACCGAAAGCGTTCGAGAGCGAAACGTCATTACCGCCCCCAGCAGTCGCGCAGACCAGTTCTTCACCTCCGAATGCTGGAATCACTGCAACTTCGCGTACTCGGCTCTAGCTTGCCGCAGGACAGGGATGTCGGGGTCGGCGTCTTTCCAGAGGGTGAGGAAATCTTTGTAGGCAGCGAGGGCGCGAGTGCGGGCGAGGGCGGCATCCGCTCCCTGCGAGGTTTGCGCCTGCAAGGCATTGGCACGTGCCACGCCCAGATGCGCCAACGCTCCCGTCCAGCAGTTCCAAACGATGCCGCCGTGGTCGAGAATCTTCTGAAACTCGGCGCCGGCAGCACTGCCCTGTCCGGCTGCCAAGTAGGCCTCTCCGCGTACATACACCGGATATAGGCAGGAGGTGTTGATGAGAAACATAATCTGCCCCAACTCGATCGACGAAGCAGCTTGCAGAGCATTCAGGGCGAGAGTCGAATTCCTTAGGTTCAGTGCCAATTGCGCCTGAATCGCAGGCAGCCAAAGCGACTGCGTCTGCGTGTCCAGCGGGTAGCGTTTCTCTAAGTCTTGTGCCAAGGACTCGGCTCGCGCAGTGTCGCCCGCCATGGCAAACGCAAGCGCTGCTTCGGCCTCGGCTCCCTGACTGCCCGGAGCAAGCTTTAAAGCCTCTGCCGCTGACGCCCGGGCTTCCGCTGCGTTGCCGTAGGCGGCTTCGCGCAAAGCAGCGTTCTCCTGCCATATCGCCCCGCTTTCCTTGTCGCCAGCGCGTATAGCAGAGCCTAGGGACTGCTTGGTCAGCTCCCGTGCCTTGCCTAGATGACCGGCGTAAGCCTCAGTGTCTGATGCGAGCGCGAGCCCAACGTTCTCACCGTCGGGCTGGCTCCTAAACCACTGTTGCTGTTCCGCCATCGCCGTGGAGTGCGCCCGGAGAAAGGCAAGAGCGTAGAGAGCATTGTGGGCTATCCTGTCATCCAAATTTCGTGCCAGCGCCTCGTGGATGATATGCGGCGCCTCGTCGAAGCGCTGCAAGGCGAGAACATAGTTGGCGAGATTAGAGTACGAAAATATATAATCAGGCGCCACGGCCAGCGATTGGCGAGTGACCTCCGAGGCTTTCTCATATTGCCCCTGTTGGGCGTACACCCCGCCCACAGAATCGTACGGCGACCCATCCCGCGGGTAGCTCTTAATGACCTCCTGAAACGTCTGGGCCGCTTTATCCAGTTCTCCGGTTACGTATGAATAGTAGATGGCGGTGATCGTCAGCTTTTCCCGTTCGCTGGCATGCTCCCGCAATTGGAATGCTTTGGTAATGTACTCGGCGGCCCGCCCTCGCTCGCTTAGAGTCCATTTCGTGCCCACTGCCAGATATCCCATGGCGAAATTCGGATCAAGCTCGATCGCATGTTCATAGTGTCCAAGACTGTACGCCTTTAGAGCTTCGAGCGAATACGTGGTCGCCTCTTCGAGCGGAACATCGAACTTCTTTACCGTAGCCAGCGATTCGCCCAACTCAGTGCGGAGCTGGGATGCCGCGTTACCCAGTGCGTCCAGCACCTTCTCCTTCGACGACGCCGTCACCTGCTCCTCGGCCAGCGTGTCTCCGCTCTGGCAATTCACCGCCTTCAATCCCAGCACATATTCGCTGCCCAGGCTGGCAATCGACCCGGCAACGTAAGCCTTGCTGTCCGCCCGCTGGCAAAGCTCGCGGGCTACCTCGGGGGTGAGTTTCGTGCTGGCCGGACGGGTCATCAGTTGCAAGGTCCTGCTAACTTCGCTGTCGGAAAGAACGTTCAGGAAAGGCGATTGCCGCAGGGAGACGTGGAGCGCCGTCTTCAGCGTGTCGTCGAA
>JBJMGC010000107.1:0-7032 GCA_045808105.1 Acidobacteriaceae bacterium
CGCTGCCTCTGCAATCGATCCACTCAGCCACAAAACCGGACGGCATGGCCCAACTGCGCTTGGTGCCCAAGGGAAAACGGAAGAGCATTGAAGACGTGATCGAGGAAACCCGTCTCTCAATGCGGTGGACAAAATATTTCAAGGGCTTCCACGATCCCTATCTCCACCTCACGCCGGAGCAATATGCCGAGCTCGCCCAGCAGCAGGGATTGCGTGTCATCAGCATCCACACCACCGCCAAGTCGTGGGACTTTCAATCGCGTATCGCCTTTCAGGCTTTCAGCGCCGTCACCATGGTCGAGTGGACACAGCACGTGCCTGAGACCGAGCGTCCGGCCTTCATCACCGACGTTCTTGACCGATACCAGCTCGTCGCAGCCGACGCGCCTGGTGAAGAGAACTTCTTCCGCTTCTATCAGATGGACATCGTGCTAGCCCCAGAGTAGCCATGACGGAAGTCCATCGAATGCGACGGTGTACCATCACCATCGCATGATCCGTCTGCTCTGAGCCGCCAGAGCTCCGTAACCCCATGAAGGCCAACATCCTCTCCCTCGCGCTTCTCCTCGTGGCTCTCTGCCTCCTCGTGCCGCGATTCCTGCATCAGCCCTGGACACCATTGCGCATTGCCGGCGCACTCGTTGCCGTGGCATCGCTGTCGCTCATCGTGACAGCGCGTTTCCAACTCGGGCGCTCTTTCTCCATTCGCGCCAAGGCGACCAGCCTGGTGACCACTGGCCTCTACGCGCGTATTCGCAATCCCATCTATACGTTCGGCTGCTTCTTCTTTCTTGGGCTCGCGATGTTTATCCCGGCTTGGTGGCTGCTGCTGGCCTTGATCGTGGTTATCCCCATGCAGATCGTTCGGGCGCGCCGGGAGGCGGCAGTCCTCGAAGCCACCTTCGGTGAGGAATACAGGCGCTATCGTGATCAAACCTGGTTCTAAATGCCTGCGCCGTGTTGTTGACTGAGTTGTAAAGCCAGCACAGCGAGGCGTAACGGAGAAGCCATTGTTGTGGCCAGCGGAGATCGAGGCCCGGTCCCAAACTGGCATGCTGCATACGATAAATCGCTTCTTCTGGACAAACCTGGCCTAGAATTCTGTCTCTAAGCCAAAGCGGGGCCATCCCCGGAGGCTTGAGGCCTGCCTTGCTGCTATGGCCTGCAAGATTTGCTGAGCCACGCTTTACCGTTTCCCCCCTCATCGTCGCGCTTCCCGGTGATGAGAGCAGTCGCAATGGAACCGGAGATCGCCATGCATGCTGTCATCGATTCGCTGCGCATTTATCTCGATAAGCTTCTGAATTCCCCGCATCACCTGATCGCGTACATTGCGGGGGCTGCCGTTCTGCTCATCTGCATCCCGCTCGCGCGCGTTCTCTTTGGATCGCGCGGCCGCAAAGAGGAAGATGCCGAGCTGAGCATGGCGTCTCCCTCTATGCTAGGGCTTTCCTCTGTGGTGATAGAACCCGTGACGGATTTCGAAGAAGAGGTTCCGGTTGAGCGTAAGCGACCTTCTTCGGCAACGGCGGGTCTGTCCAATGTCACCGCGATCAACGCATCTCTTACCGCGCCATGCATTCATTGCGGCGTGATCATGCCCTCGCGTGAGGATTTCTGTCCCGCCTGCGGATATGCTCAGCCGGTGAAGCAGAGCTTTATAGCGGCATTTCCCGCCTGAAGCATTGTCCCCGATACACCTCGTGACTCCGACAAACAGGTGCCGGAGACGGCGCCAACGTATTTGGCCAGTGCTAAGGATCAATCGGCTGGGCTTGCCGCGGTGAAATCGGAACAGCACGGCTTCATCACGGGCTGGAACTCCATCAGCTCGACCCGTGTGCCGTCCGGGTCGTAGAGGTTCGCTTGCCACTTGCCGTCTTTGCCCATCTGCGGACCGTCATGCCGCGGACTGAAACGCACAACGTCACTGACATAGAGCGCAGTCACCGCCTTCTCCATGTTCGGAACGCCCAGAGAGAAGTGGTTCAACACGCCTAGCTGCCGGGCGTCCACCTTATTCGCGTCAGGAGTATCCGAGTCCGGGCCGGTCATCATGTACTCCAGCCAGTCATGCCCATCCGGCACCTGCTGCGACACCCAATCCAGCTTGCCCGGATGCATCGCGCCATACCAGTACGGCCGGAAGCCCAGCAGATCGCGGTAGAAGCGGTCTTCTGCCGCGCGATCCTTCACGAGAAATCCCACGTGGATAATGCGCGGGCTCACCAGGCTCTCAGAGGCGTGAAACGGATGCGTTGCTGTTTGGAAGAACTGCACCCGGTTGCCTTCGGGATCGCGTGTGAAGAACCATTTGCTGCCGTCGGAGCCGGTCTTTACCCCATCGACCTCGCGATACTGGTGAGCGACGAGGTAGCCATGCAGCGCGTCCGCGTCCTTAGCCTCGAACGCCACATGATCCAGCCGGGTGATGGAGTGCTCGGCTGGCAGCGGCAGCACCTCAACAAATTGCTGTTCGCTTACGCGGTACACCGTACCGCGCGGGTCTTCCGGATCAGGCTCCTTCGTCGCGCCCAGTTCCTCGCGGTAGAAATGTTCCGCCGCGGCCGGGTCGCTGGTGTAGACGGCCATGTGGGAGATACCAATGATCTTTGGCCGCTCCTGGCTCTGGGAAATCGAAGCACCGACGGCAAAACCTGTGACAACCGCCAGCGATAGCAGGGAATTACGGAACCGTGATGATTGCATAAATTTCCGTCCACCTTGGTCGGAGTTACCGCGACACGCCATCATCGCGCAAAATCGCCTTCCGTGCAGGCCTCTAACTTTCCGGCCACATCGCTCGCACCTCCGCGGGCGTCAGTCCGCGCTCGCGCAATGCACGGAGGCTCAGGGCGTCGGTCCGCTTCGCCAACCGCTGCCTGTGCTCATCGCGCAGCAGCGGACCGTGATGCCACGCGGGCGGCGTAAGGCCGAGCGCCCGATACAGCAGAATCTGCCGCGCAGTGGATTTCAGCAGGTCCGCGCCACGCACAACCTCCGTGATCTGCATCGCCGCATCATCCACCACGCAGGCAAGCTGGTACGCCGGCACATCGTCGCGCCGCCACACGATGAAATCGCCGAAGTCGCGGCCGGCAACGTAGGTCCGTGTTCCCACGCCGCTATCCTCGAAACGGATCGTCTCGCCATCCGGGATCCTGAATCGCCAGTTCACCCCCGCCGGCTCACGTGCCTGGGCCACAGCACCAGAAGCAGGACGACAGCGACCCGGATATACCGGCTCGTCATCATCGTCCTGAACCCGGCCGCTGGCGCCCTCATCGTTCTCTCCATCGTCCTCATGCGGCGCACTCACGGCGGCGGCCAGTTCGCGACGCGAGCAAGTGCACGGATAGACCCATCCACCAGTGCGCAACCGCTCCCACGTTGCGCGATAGAAATCGTAGCGCTCGCTCTGCCGGTAGGGGCCGAAGGCGCCGCCACCAATGTCGGGCCCTTCCTGCCACTCGATTCCAAGCCAGCGCAGGTCCTCGAGCATTGCCGCTGCATATTCGGCTCGCGCGCGCTGCGTGTCCAGGTCCTCGTCGCGAAGAATCAAGATGCCGCCTCCGGCACTTTCATTGCCGTTCGCTCGCTCATACGCCGTCCAGAAGGTGCGCGCATGCCCCAGGTGCAGCAACCCGGTCGGAGAGGGCGCCACTCGGCCTCGATAGCTTTGGGGACTCGCCATCACGCACGGGTCTTCATGAGCTGAATTGGCGCAGATGATGGTCGGCGTGCAGCCAGCCCCAGCGCAGCCAGTCGGCGCGCTGCATCTCGCCCAACATCGGATGTACCGTGATGAATTGCGTGCACCCGCAGAAGCGGTCGAAGGTCTCGAGCAGCCGCGCACGGTCTTCAATGAACCCTGCCGGTGGTGTGCCCCCGCCGCCCTGCCGGACCGACTCGCCTGTCATCATGCCTCGAGGCCAGCGGAATGGCGAGCGCAACGCGACGAACTTCGCCATTGCCTGAGGCATCGCCAGCTTTGATATCGACAGCGGCCGTTCTCCCATGACCACCTGGTAGCTGTCATCGACATGGCACAGCATGCCGCTAATGGACATCGTGCCCCATACACGCCGCGACTCCGACATCAGCGCGGCAATTCGCTGCCGGATCTCCTCACACTCCGCCTTGTTGGCCAGCGTCTTTGCCATTGGTCCTCTCCACGCGTCAGCATACCGCTGGCGGCGCAGGATGCGCGTGTCGTCCTCCGTCTTCCAGCTAGAGCAACGATGTCGCTCCCAACAAGCCATACAGGGCTGAAGCGAGTCCAAGCGCCACACTGACGATCACGAAGGCAGGCATGTTGACCACGACGGAAATGGACGCCAGAACGATCGCAATCTGCAGACCGCCACTGGCAATCTCGAGCACATGAGAGCGGTGCTCCGCATGATCGCGCAGATGTTCCTGTTCGTGAGCCCGTTTCGAGAGTTGTTCCATGCCATCCGCGCCCGGTTCCGAACGCATGCGCTCGGCATTTGCGCGCACACTTGCAATCTGCTTTTGCAGAGTGACGTTGGAAGCAGAGCCGGACGAGCTATCCAACATATCTGCCTCGGAGCTGAGGACTGCGCGCCGCACGGATTTCGCCTGATATTGTGCCCACGTATCGCTCGCCGCGATGTGGTTCGATAAGTAGCTTGTCTGTGCGTCTTTGGCTGCAAATTCGGTGAGAGCCAAAGCCGCCGCCATGACCGCGATGATGATGGCGATTGGTTTCACCTTGCCATCGCCGTGACTATGGCCATGAGCTGCATGCTCCAGATTTTCGTGAGCATGTTCAAATTCTTCGCTCATTCACGCCCTCCCGATCTGACGAAAATTGCGAGGCTGCCATCCGGCAACTCTGTCTTGCCTCGAAGATACGTGCAGGCCAATCAAAACAGATCCGGAATGCTCGTGAACGCGATCCGCGTCGGGGCCGCTGTGCCCGCAGGCAGCATGCTCGCGTAGAACAGCATCGTGGTCCCGTGCTTCTTGTTGATGCTATCCATCGTCGCCGACAGATTCGTGCGCCGTTTCTCCGTGTCCAATCCGGCGAACAGATCCAGCGTGTGCAGATGGTCGGGCACCAGGTTGCTGAGCGCCACTCCCACGTAGAACGGCTTTGCATAATTCCGGCTGGCCGGCATGGCTGCCCACAGCTTGCGCAGCGCTTCGCTCAGCGTCTGATTATCCTGGCACTCCACCAGCGAGGTGCTCTCTGACCAGCCGAGCTGCGGAATGCCCGAATTATGCTGCCGCGCCGAGACATCTTTCGGCACTGCGAACTTCACGCTCAGCCGCAGGTTGGTCGCCCACAGATTCGCCGTGCGCAGCCGCATCCCCGCCTTGTGTAGCAGTTTGACCACTACGGCATAGGCGCCATCACGTGTGCGCAGCTCGGGCGCCAGCACGTGGCTGTGACTGATCGATTTCGCATGCTCCAGCTCCGCATCTTCGAAGTCCTCACCGCGCAGCCAGTGCCAGAGCTTGTCCCCGCCCATGCCGCCCCATAGATTGTTCATCTGCTCCCGATCGAGCGCCCATAACTGCTGCATCGTACGGATGCCTGCCTGGTGCAGACGCGCCTCCATCCGTGGTCCAACGCCCGGCAGGTCGCGGGGCGTCAGGCGCAGCAGCGCGGCCTCCAGGATGTCCGGCGTCAGTGCGACCAGCCCGTCGGGCTTCTCCATATCGCTCGCCACCTTGGACAGATAGCGGTTCGGCGCGAGCCCCACGGAACAGCGCAGCGTCGACCCGACCGTTTCGCGAATCTTTGTCTTCACCCGCTGTGCCAGGTCGAGCGCCGCCAGCAGCGGCTGCTCCCTGCCCATCAGCCGGCAGGCCATCTCGTCGATCGACATCACCGACGAGACCGGAACGACGCTCTCAACCGCCTCGACGACGCGGTTGTGGTAGTCGACGTAGAGTTCGTGCCGCGCCTCTACCAGCTCGATCCCCGGACACATCCGTTTTGCTTCTCCCACCTGCGTTCCCGTCTTCACGCCGAAGAACTTTGCCTCATAGCTGGCGGCGATGCAGCAGGTGGTGTCCGCCACAACGGGAACTACGGCAACCGGCCGGCCGCGCAGGCTGGGAACCAGCTCCTGCTCCACCGAGGCGAAGTAGGAGTTCAGGTCAAGAAATAGCCAGCGGAGCCGGGGCTCGCCCTCAGCGGCAAGCGAATTGTTGGCCAGGTCTGGCATGCACAACGATTCTGCTTCCGCTGTGGCAAAGGCGGCAAACGGTGGAAAACGAATTATTTTTCCGCGAACGGGAATCCGGCTAAGTGGTTTTAGAAGAAATACTTCCCAAGCCCCCACCCGGCGAATTACTGTCATCTGCGCGTATCGAGTGAGGGCATGGCCCCCTTTGTGGGGACCATGTCAAGTAGCAAACAGGGTTATTCTGGCCCTGACAGTCAACCAAATTACGGAATTCGGGTTCTATAACTTACGACGCGGAGTAATTCGATGCTATCTACCGATTTTTCCATCGTCGCTCACTGGTTCTCCCAGATCGAGTCGTACCTGCCGGCCATCCTGGTCACCGTCGGCGCGGCCTTGTTGTTGGGTTGCGGTGTGAGCGCCCTGTGCTCGCCCTGCCGCGAAAAGGACGACATCTTCCACCGTCACGTCTTTTAGATTCAAGCCCGTCAAGCGAGGGTTCTAGCTTTTTCCTGGAACCGGCGTCATTCCGCGTTCGATTCAACCACAGGTTTCAATGGCCGCCAGCGTTACTTGCGCCGCAGGCGCGTTCGCCTGGACGGCCAGTCCTATAATTGCGTTTCGCATGGACGATTCCCTCTCTAACCATCCCCACGCAGCTTCCATAGCTGAACTGGAACGGCGTCATGCTCTGGCCGAAGAGGCCGGCGGCGCTGAACGCCGCGAGCGCCAACACCGCGCCGGCAAACTCTCTGCCCGCGAGCGTGTCGAATTGCTGCTCGACCCTGGCTCCTTCGAAGAAACAGACAAATTCGTCACCCACCGCGCCACCGATTTCGGCATGGATAAGCAGCGCATCCCCGGCGACGGC
>JBJMGC010000108.1:0-10524 GCA_045808105.1 Acidobacteriaceae bacterium
GACCCGGCGGCGTATGAGGATGGCGTACTCACCAAAACCCGCACCACGGTCGTGGGCAACTCCTGTTCCACCTCCACCCAGACCGACGCCGCAACGTACGGCAACACCGCTCGCCGAACCTTTGACGCCTCGGCCAGGTGCTCGGATTTACATGGCGGTCTATACCGTGCAAGCCGGCGACGCGGAATACGAGCTCACCCCGGACCATTCGCGCGCTGCCCGAGGATCGGCATATCTGCCATTAAGCGCAGCATTCCTGAAGCAAAGCAGCCTCGCAAATCACCTGCCCGGCACCGCAGTAAAACTGCGACGCGATGAAGAAGGATTCTTCGTACAGGTAGGCAAGCGAGAATCACACTATCGCATCTTCATCGCACACTAGTTGGCAGCCCACTCAGCCCTGCGCTTTCCCTTGACAACTAGGGTAAAGCTCGTCTAGCTTTCTGCTTACCATCGATATCTAGGTGAGCAGGTATGGCGAAGAACGATCTGCAGGGCGCGCTCGATCTCCTGATTCTGAAAACACTATCGCAGCTTGGCTCGATGCATGGCTATGGCATCGCCATGCACATCGAAGAGGTTTCCGACGCGCTGCTCACCGTGGAAGAAGGCTCGCTGTATCCCGCGCTGCACCGCATGAAGCAGAGCGGATGGCTGCGTGCGGAATGGGCAGTGACGGAGGCGAGCCGTAAGGCGAAGTTCTACACCCTGACCGCAGCAGGCAAAAAGCAACTGGCCGCGCGAGAAAAGAACTGGGAGCAGGTAGTGAAGGGCGTGCAGGCGATTCTGCATTACGCGTGAGGTGAGGCATGGGAGTCTTGCGTCGCATTTGGGCCCTGGGCAGACGTTCAAAGCTCGACCGCGAGATCGAAGACGAACTGCGCGATCACCTGCGGATGCGCATCGACGCCGATGTCGCGAAGGGGATGAGCCCGGAAGAGGCGATCCGCAGAACACGACTGCGCTTTGGCAATCCAACGGTGGTGAAAGAGCGCGTGGATGCGGAAGATGCGGCGCTGGGCCTGGAGAGTTTTCTGCGCGATGCGCGTTATGCAGTGCGCGGATTTGTGAAGAGCCCGGGCTTTACCTTGGTCGCGGTGCTGACGCTGGCCCTCGGCATTGGCGCGAATACCGCCGTTTTTCAATTGCTGGATGCAGTGCGGCTGCGGAGTCTGCCCATTCAGAGCCCGCAGGAGCTGGCGGAGTTGCGCATTGTCGGCGGTAACCGGGGATTCGGCATCAACGATACTCCTTGGGCGAACTTCACGGTTCCGATGTGGCAGGAGGTTCGGCGGCATCACGACCCGTTTTCGGGTGTGATGGCGTGGCGGACGAACGACGTGCTTGAGGGCAGGTTGAGCGACGCGAAGCGTGTGCATGCCTTGGAGGTGAGTGGAGAGTTCTTCAATGTGCTTGGGATTGCGCCGTGGCAGGGACGCCTGATTGAGCCGCAGGATGAGAGCTCGTGCGAGATGTCGAAGGTAGTGGCGAGCTATAGCTATTGGCAATCTCATATGGGCGGTGAGGCAATCACACCAAGTACGACCATCATGGTGGATGGACGCACGGTGCAGGTGTTGGGTGTCACGCCTCCCGGCTTTTTCGGGTTGGTAGTGGGCGACAGGTTTGACCTGGTCTATCCCACCTGCATACCGCCCAATCCAAGACGTGAGGTCTTCAGCTTCTCGGTGATGGGCCGGATAAAGCCGGACTGGACTATGCAGCGGGCCTCGGCATATTTCGGCTCACTCAGCCCGGGCGTTTTTGAGAGCACGGCGCCGACGGGCTACAGCGCCGAATCCATCAAGGACTACAAGTCGTTCCGTCTGGCCGCGTATCCGGCCGGCAGCGGCGTGAGCGAATTGCGCAATGCGTATGACACTTCGCTGCAATTGCTGCTGGCCATTACCGGGCTGGTGCTGCTGATCGCCTGCACGAACCTGGCCAACCTGATGCTGGCACGCGCGAGTGCGCGCCAACGTGAGATGGCGATCCGGTTGGCGCTGGGGGCTTCGCGCGCGCAACTGCTGCGGCAACTGCTGATCGGCAGCGGCCTGCTTGCCGTATGCGGCGCCGTGCTTGGGGTCGTGCTGGCGCAACCGCTGAGCCGACTGCTGGTGAGATCGCTCGACACGAGCCAGAGTTCGATTCATCTTTCGATCACGACCGACTGGCGTGTGCTGCTGTTTGCTGCCGCGGTCGCAACGTTGACGTGTGTGGTATTTGGAACGATTCCGGCGCTGCGGGGTACGAGAGTGGATCCGATTGCGTCTCTCAAGAGCGGTGAGCGGGGTGTCGCGGGGGGCCGCGAGCGGTTTTCCGTGCAGCGGTTTTTGGTGGTGACCCAAATTGCGGTGTCGCTGGTATTGCTGGTAGGAGCGCTGCTGTTTGTGCGCAGCTATCACAACCTGATGAAGCTGGATCCAGGGATGCGGGAAAGCGGCATCATCGTCGGCGTTTTCGGCTATGACTCCATGAACGTCAAACAAGAGAATGAAGCGGAATTCAAGCGACAGCTTGTGCAGGATGTGCGCAGTGTTCCAGACGTGGGGAGTGTCGCGGCGACGACTAACGTACCGTTGAGCGGGAGCACCTGGAGTCACGGAGTGCGCGTGGATGGCGCTGAGGGGTCAAGCAGATTTACCTATGCGAGCCCGAGCTACTTTTCGGTCATGGGAATTCCGGTCGTGACCGGCCGCGGATTTACCACGATGAATACGACCGATGCACCACATGTGCTGATTGTGAACCAGGCGTTTGTGCAGAAGTATTTCGGCAAGACGCCACCGCTGGGCCGACTGGTACAGGTGATGCCGGAGCCCCAATATCCGGCGAGGACATATGAAGTGGTGGGCACAATCGCGGATACAAAATATAACGACCTCCGCAAACAGGCAGAGCCGATTGCTTTTGTGCCTATCGATCAGCTTCCAGAGACGGCACAGGGGCCTGGTGTTGCGATGATGATTGCAGCCAAGGATGGTCCGGCGGCCATTGCCGCGATCCGGCGCACGATTGCGACGAAACACCCTGACATGGTCCTGCAGTTCTTCGATTTTCAGCAGGGCATTCGCGACAACCTGGTGGGCGATCGCATGATGGCGATGCTCTCCGGATTTTTCGGTGTGCTGGCGGCGCTCCTGGTGGTGATCGGACTCTATGGGGTGCTGTCGTATTTCATCGCGCAGCGGCGGAACGAGATAGGAATCCGGATTGCCCTGGGTGCAGATCGAGGTCGGGTGATCGGGCTGGTCATGCGCGACACTGCTGCGATGCTGGGGATCGGAGTGCTTTTGGGAACGGCGCTTGCGCTCATGGCAGGGCGGGCTGCGAGCAACATGCTGTTCGGGCTGAAGGCGTACGACGCAGCGACACTCGCATTCGCGGCGCTGCTGCTTGCGACCATCGCGGTGCTGGCGAGCCTGCTGCCAGCATTGAAGGCTTCGCGGCTCAATCCCATGGTTGCGCTGCGCTGCGAGTGAAATTACAGTGCTTCGAAGGAGGGCGGCAAATCTCCAGGATTTGTGCCCAGCTCTTGTTGGGTGCCGTACCGAGCTCGAATTCTAATGCTCCGCCTTTGATGAAGGCTTGCCCTTTGTAGGCGCGGCATATGCCCTGGCGGTACTTTCAGCGGGAGATTCCCGGCGCGGGACGGCATTTGACGGATGTGGCCGCCACTTCAGAGTACCGAAGTTACCCAGCACACTCAGCGTGGCTTTTGGATTGCGTGAGCCGCCAGGATGGTGCAGCGCGCCACGGGATAGCGATGTATGCTACACATTCGTCAGCTGCTAGCTCTCGGGATGGCTGCATTTCACGATGAGTGATGGAGAAAGCACAATCGTGGGGCACCGCTGACGCAGAGGCACTATGAGAGTACCAGGGTAATTTGCCGAAAGTGGGACACGGCCCTCTTTCCGACTCGCTTGCTGACTCTCCAACTTGCTGTAATCCTTATTCCCAATGCCTCCATACGATTTCGAAATTGGCAACGTTCCGGTCGGCCGCGGCCAGCTCTTCGTTATCGCCGGCCCATGCGTGATCGAAAGCGAGCAGCACGCCCGCTTCATGGCCGATGCCATCCAGCGCATCACCAGCGACCTCGGCGTGCCGCTTATCTTCAAGGCCTCTTACGACAAGGCCAACCGCACTTCGGTCTCCAGCTTCCGCGGTCCCGGCCTCGAGGAAGGCACGCGCATCCTCCGCCGCATTGCCGAAGAGACGCACCTGCCTGTCCTCACCGATGTGCACGAGCCTGCGCACTGCGCACCAGTCGCTGAAGCCTGTGATGTCCTGCAGATCCCCGCCTTCCTTTGCCGGCAGACCGACCTGCTCGTGGCCGCGGGAAAAACCGGGCGCGCCGTCAACGTGAAGAAGGGTCAGTTCGTCGCCCCTGAGGACATGCGTCATGCCGTTGAAAAAGTCTGCTCCACCGGCAATACCCGCGTCTCACTAACGGAGCGCGGCGCGAGCTTCGGTTATCACAACCTCGTCGTCGACATGCGCTCGCTCCCCATCATGCGCGCACTCGCGCCAGTCGTCTTCGACGGCACACACTCCGTCCAGACGCCTTCCGCCGCGAACGGAGTATCCGGCGGCCAACCCGAGTTCATCCCCGTCCTCACACGCGCCGCCGTTGCGGCCGGCATCGACGGCGTGTTCCTGGAAGTTCACAACGATCCGGCCAACGCCAAGTCCGACGGTGCCAATGCCCTTCACCTCGACCGTCTGAAACCACTGCTGCAACAGCTCCTTGCCATCCACTCCGCCGCAAATTAAGCGCGGATTCTCGACTGGCACAGCAGGTACCCGGCTGCTACAAGATAACTCGGCCCGATAGCTGACCTAGACATCGCTAGACAACTCACCAGCACGCCGGCTGCATCCATTCTCAGCGCGGCACCGCTCTGCTCAGCACATCTGCTGCAAAAGGTCCGGTCGTCGAATCGGCCACACGAGCGAGTGCCTATCTAGCCACCGTTGTTGTTACCTGTCAACCAACCGGTGCAAAATTTCACCTTGCTTTCAGCGCACCTTCCGTTTCGCGCATCCCATGTATGCGCCGTTGGATGTGCCCAACGTCCGTTACCGAACTCGTCCACTCCATCTGCCCTGCTAACGAACAACTGCCAGTGAACAACGTGAGCTCGTATTGGGGGAAGGTGCCCATGCCTGCTCAGGCTTCGACAATGGGGCCATCGTGCTCCTGATGACAAAAAAGAAATGAGGTTCCTTGTGAGACTGCGCACCAAATCTATCTGCCTGTTAACCGCCCTCTGCACCACCCTGCTCTTTTCCCAGATGACGCCCAAGCCGGCCCAGGCCCAGACACAAGAGGCGACCGGCAGCGCGCCCGTTGCCTATATCTATGTTTCGAGCAATCCGAATGGAAGCAGCACGAACGAGATCCAGGCCTTCGCCGCAACCGCGAATGGCAAGCTGACACGGGTCACCGGCTCGCCATTCCGCGACGACGTCACCAGCATGGCCGTCAACGGCAAACGCCTTTTCGCGTCCACCCGCAACGGCATTTACGTCGCGGCATTCACCATCGAAGCCGATGGTGCGCTCCGTTGGAATGCATCGACCGATATCGTGAAGTACAACCAGAGCGATTGCGGAGACTCGGGTCCGCTCTTTCTCGATCACACGGGCTCAACGCTGTATGACTTGGAGCTCCGTAGCGATTGTTCGAACAATTCCTATCAATCGCTCTCTATCAACCAATCCACCGGACATCTGAGCAACCTGGGCGCCACCATTGGTGATGCCTGGCTGTCTTTTCCTGCAACGTTCATTGGCAACAATGTCTATGCGTACACTGCAGCATGTCTCGGCAACTCGTATTGGGAGATCCGCGGTTTCAAGCGCAGCAGCAACGGAAAGCTGAGCGACATCAACCTGGATGCCCCGACGCCTGAACCTAAGGCAGGAGACTTCTGGTGCCCCTCGCAGACTGCCGCGGATCGCACCAACCATCTCGCCATCACACTGCAGGCTGTCAATCAGGACTTTAATCCCGATGGATCCCCTCAGCTTGCAACCTACACTGCCGACAGCGCCGGTAACCTCAGCACGAAGAGCACAGTCGCAAATATGCCGCAAACCTCCGTCGGGACCGTGGCCGATCTCAAGATGGCTCCCTCAGGCAAGCTGCTCGCGGTTGGCGGCACGGCAGGGTTGCAGGTCTTCCATTTCAACGGCACCAGTCCCATCACGCACGATACCGGCCTGCTCACGAAGAACGCGATCGATCAGTTCTTCTGGGACAACGCCAATCACCTGTACGCCATCAGCAAAACAGCCGGGAAGCTTTATGTGTTCACCGCTACTCCAACCAGCGCTAGCCAGGCCGCCGGCTCGCCTTACACCATAAGCCATCCGCAAAAGATCATCGTCCAGCCGAAGTAGCAGCCCACGAGCGGGAAAGTGCCGGCGCCTCCACCTGCACTTCCCCGCTCAAAACTGCTACGGAAAGGCAGAGAAGAGGTCCCTCAGGTCGTTCGAATAGGCGGCGTGCCCTAACCCCGGACTTACACCGAGAATCTCTTCTAATGTCCGCAGCAGCGCGCTGTGCGTGTAACGGATCTCGTTCTTGTATCCCCGCTTCACCCCGTGGCCCAGAGCGAGAAATGGGATCGGCCCATCGCCGTTTTTGGCCTCATCCGTGGCGATGAAGAGGACCACGTGACCCTCCTTGTATTGCGCGGAGTTGAATATCTGCGGTAGAAAACTCCTCAGCCATTCATCGATGTGGGCTATCTCGTTTCCGCCACAACTGTCGTGGCCATCGTGACATAAGTTGGGGGCAATAAAGTTGTATCTTCCGATCGTGTTGTACTTCAGATTGCTGCCCAGCTCGCTCAGCGGCCTTACATGCTGTATGCAATAGGACGAGTGAAGATTCTTTCCACTCGTCATGTCACTGAAATAAACAAAAGGAAGGTGCCTCGGTTGATAGAGCCGTCCACCATTGGCATCGTAGGCCCCTTCCGGCCACAGCGGACATACCGTCCCTGAGATAGATTCCGCATAGGCCCGCCAGGGGATTCCTGCATTTTGCAGGAGCTCCGCCAGATGAGCATGGGTTGTCAGGTCATAGCTCGTCGGAACTCCATCCGTATATATGCCGAAGTTCTGGCCCGCTTCCATCCATAGATAATTCGGCAGGCTGGGATGATTGCCCGACGGGTTGAAGTAGTTATTTGCGACGGCCGCCATGGGTACGAGCGTTTTGTTGATATAAGGAGCTTCGGAACTTCCGGAGATGCCGCCGGTTCCGACCCAGTTTTTATTCTCGAGGACGATCAGGAAAACGATCGGCTTATTGGATGTCGCCAGAGCGGCTTGTTCGTCAGCGGATTGTGCGTGTACCCATTCGGATGGAAAGAACGCCAGAAGGACAGACAAGAGCATTCTCGTCAGCCCTCGTTGGACGATGGACAGTTGCATATTTATACCTCCATTTCATGCTGTCCTCACGATCCAACGATTGAACCTCCAGCAGTCGCGCAGTTTTGCCACAAGGGGCTGATCCTACGTGCACTCAGATTAAGTTTTGCTGAAGGGCAAGACAGTTTGTGCGCCCCAATGCAAGATGCGGCTGCAACACCGATTCTTTTAGCGATGCCTCCATCCGGTATTTACTTGTATCTATATATCGATTTCCCCGTAATTTCCCACTCACCCTCCTGTCACTTAGCCGCGCTCTCTCGCAAGAAGCGAATCAGGTCGCGACGCTCCTGTGGCTTTGGGACCTGGAACTCCATGTTGTTGCCGGGGACCAGCGCGTCAGGATCGGCAAGCCATTGCTCGAGCGTTGTTTCGTTCCAAACGATGTGGGCCTTCGTGAGTACGGGAGAATAATCGAAACCCGTAACGGCACCGGATGTTCTTCCAAATACATCGCGCAGCCGCGGCCCCTCGCGATTCTGCTCCATCGCATGGCATCCCGTGCACCGCCTCTCGAAGATGTCTTTGCCGCGCAGCGCATCCCCTACCGTCAATGTTTGTCCAGTCGAAGCGGAAACGCGCATGGACGGCTCGCGCGCCCACTGCGTAAGTGCCTGGATATCGTTATCCGTGATGCGAGCATTCCAGTGCACAATGCGATACTGCGCCGGCGGCATGGCGTGTGACTTCGCCTGCATGACGATCTCTGCCTTCAGCGCCTCCTGCTTCTCCGCCGGATACTTCTCCCACTCAGATAGATTCATCGCCTTTCGCGCCTGCAGGATGTCTCGCTCCATCAACCACGACGCCGGCGCGAACCGTGCATAGATCGGAGCACGCGTCTGCGCAGAGTGGCAGTCCGCGCATTTCGCGCTCAGCATCTCGCGTACCGCCGGGGGGACCGCCGTATGCTCCGGCAACTCCTGCCCCAAGACCGGTCTCGGCTCAATCCGCGATGCATACAGGCCCGCGTCACCGAAAGGATGTGCGCGGGCAAGCAGTAGTGAAGAACACGAGATCGCCAAAGCGCCGCCACAGAAGATGACAGCACGTCGAAAACCTCTCACGCCTTCTCCGCCAGCGACGAGTCGACGATTGCCAGATGGCTTTGCCGTCCGATGTACCGGACCTTCGTCACGCCAAGCACGCTCTCCAGTTGCCCCGCAGGGACCACCATCGGACCGGCATGCGCAGCAGAGCCAGGAGCTGGCTGAGGAAAGGCCGTCGATGTTGCGGTATGAAACGCGACGTTGCCCTCCACCTTCTGCACGATCTGATGGATATGTCCATTGAGCACCGTCACCGAGCCAAACCGCTTCAGGTAAGAGAGCGCCTCCGCGCCGTCCTGCGTCCCCCAACCCCACTGGAGATACACCATCCACAGCGGAATGTGCGCAAAGACCACGATCGGAGTCGAAGCGGAGAGGGATGCGAGGTCATCTTTCAGCCAGCGCAGTTGCTCCGGGCCCAGTTTCCCCATCGCATCGATCTGCAACACGTTGTTTAACCCGATAAAGTGCACGCCCTTGTGTTGGAAGCTGTACCAGCCATTGCCCACGGTGCCTTTGCCGAACCGCTCCTTATACTGCGCGCCATCATCCGTCGCCGTATCATGTTCGCCGGGCACATAGAAGGTCTCACCCGCCTTCGCTTCCTTGATGATCTGCTGCGCAGTGTCAAATTCGGCCGGCTTCGAGGACTGCGTGATGTCGCCCGTATGCAGCAGCAGATCCGGCATCGCTGCAAGCGCATTGATTTTGCCGATCGCAAGCTTCAGTGTTCCCGCCACATCCTGGTTCGCCGCCTTGTTGAACCCAATGTGGCTGTCGCTGATCTGAATAAAGCTGAATTCCGATCCCGCGTGGGCATGCGCTCCAGCGCCCGCCGCTTTGGCCGTCGCGGCAAAGAGCTTCGATGTAGGCACGCCGCCTGCCATCGTCCACAGCAGCCCGGTGCCCGCCCACGCCATGCAGCTTAAAAAGTTCCGGCGGTCGATTCCATCCTTGGCGACAAGGTCAGATTCTGGTTGTTTCGGCTCCGCAGGCGTATCGTTCGGCTCCTGCAGCTTACGGTTCGCATCTGGCATATCCTTCACGGGGTGATCCTCCACGGATGCAAACTGAGAGCCGGCGTATTTATTCCCTATATTTACTCGCCCGTATTTTTTCGACCGATATGCGAATAAACTCGGCAAGACTCAGTTCTCATCTGTAGAGCATTTCTCCGGTGGATGCCGGCCGAAGGGCGTATGCAGGCGTCCCTTCAGTCCAATTGGATAAGCCGCACCGCCAGGAGAAATGCTCTACAGAGTCAATGAAGGAGAGCCGCGAAAGGACTCCCGGGTAGATGGCGCTACTGCGATGGAAGCGCGCAGTTCGTGATAGCAATCCCGCAGCCCCCGCGGATGCCGGGCCCGTCGCGTTCGAGGATCTGGCGCTGCCGCTCCTTCCTGCGCTCTACAACATCGCTCGCTGGCTCTCGCAGAACACAGTGGACGCGGAGGACCTGGTGCAGGAAACCTTTCTGAAAGCGCTTCGCGGCTTCGACTCCTTTGAGCAAGGGTCGAACTTCAAGGCATGGATGTTCCGCATCCTGAGAAATACCTATCTCACCTCGCGCAGTGGTCTCGCGGCGCTGCGCACCGTCCCGCTCGAAGAGGAGTTGCAGCAAGGAAGCGAATCCGGTTTCGAGACTTACCCGGAAGCAGCCATCGACCGCCTCACACCCGAAATCAACCTGATGCGCCTCGCGGATCGTGCCGCACTCCAGAGCGCGATGGAAAAGCTCCCGCCGCTGCTGCTCGAAGTCATCCTTCTCTGCGATGTCGAGGAGATGAAATACAAGGAGATCGCCTCCGTGCTCGATGTTCCGATCGGCACCGTCATGTCTCGCATCGCGCGTGCGCGCGCACATCTGCGCCAATTGCTCACGCCCGACGCCACCCTAAACCGGGAGTCGCGAGCATGACCGACCATCTTTCCTCCACCACCCTCAACGCCCTCGTCGATCAGGAACTCCCCGCCGAGCAGGCCGAATCAGTGAAGCAACACCTCGACGGCTGCCCCGCCTGCA
>JBJMGC010000109.1:0-7904 GCA_045808105.1 Acidobacteriaceae bacterium
AGGACGCGGCGACTGGCTGGGCCATGTATCACCGTCTCGCGCCGTTTCTGGCCGCGCCGCATCTGCGGACGCAGCCGGCTCGAGACTACCGGCTGCCAGCGCCGCCAAGCGATACCGCGATTCCGGAGATGAACGTGCCGAAGCTATTGAAGACGTATCTCGCGGTTGGGGCGCGCATCTGCAGCGAACCCGCCTGGGACCGCTCGTTTAGGACCATCGATTTTCTGACCCTGCAGGACATGAACGAGCTGACACCTGCAGCCCGGGGCCGGTTTCTATGCAGGCCATGACGACTGTTTCCTATCGCAATCCGGTTCGCTCGGGCCTGAAGTCCGCGTTCTTAGGCGCGGCGCTGGCCGAGGTAGCCGCGAGCTTTGCCATGCGCTGCCTGCGGCTGGGCGGAGCCCAGCCGCTCACCGCACGGGAGCGCGCCAACTGGCTGCAGGATGCAGCCTGCACCGTGCTGGCCCGTATCGGCATGGAAATCGTGACGGAAGGTGATCCGCCACTGAATGGGTTGGTGGTTTCGAATCATCTGAGCTATCTGGATGTACTGGCATATGCCTCGATCGCGCCTTGTGTGTTTGTAGCCAAGCAGGAGGTGCGGGCGTGGCCGGTGTTCGGCGCATTTGCCACTATGGCGGGCACGATCTATGTCGACCGTGAGCGGCGCTCGGCCAACGGCGGCGCGGCCGCATTGATCGAGGCGGCGTTGCAGTCGGGCGTGCCAGTGGTGCTATTCCCGGAAGGCACTTCGAGCGATCGAAACTCTGTGCTTCGCTTCCATTCTCGCTACTTCGAGCCTGCGGTGCGCACCCATGCGATGGTAACGGCGGCGGCGATCGGTTATGCGAGCAGTACGGCGGAAGAAGCCGCGCTCGCATACCACGGTGACGACGTGTTTGCGCCGCACCTGGTGCGAACGCTGGGACAGCGCAATCTGGAGGCACGCGTGGCTTTTGCTTTTGCGGGACGGCGCTATGCGGACCGCAAGGAAGCGGCGAGTGAGACGCAGACCGAAGTCGAACTGTTGCGGAATGTGTTTGCCAGACATTCTTCGATCAAGCCGCGGATAGACCCCTTTCGGCTGACGCGCGCCGGATAAGTGAAAAGCGCTTCGCGCCGAAGTTCGCAAAAGCTCTTGGACGCGTACCGCAGTCCCCCTTCGACAAACTCAGGGCGGGGCTCTTTGCTCCACCTCGTTTGTAAACAGGATGACATGGCGCGGTGGAAGAGGCTCTAATAGCGCTATGCCCCAAGCCGCTGCCAGCCCCCTGCACCTGAGCGAAATCGCTCCGCATCTTGTTCAATCGGAAATCCGTTCGATGACGGTCGAGTGCGACCGAGTCGGCGGCGTGAACCTGGCCCAGGGTGTGTGCGATACGGAGCTGCCCGCGCCAGTGCGCGAGGCGGCGATTGCTGCGATCGAGCGGGGCCACAACATCTACACACGGCTGGATGGAATTGCACCGCTGCGTGCAGCTATCAGCAGGAAGCTGGCGGAGTACAACCAGGTTCATGCGAATCCCGATACCGAGGTCCTGGTGACCTCAGGCGCGACAGGCGCGATGTATGCGGCGTGCCTGGCGCTGTTCAACCCGGGCGACGAGGTCATTCTGTTTGAGCCGTTCTATGGCTATCACCTGAACACGATGCTGAGCTTGCGCATCAAGCCGGTGACGCAGCCGCTCGCAGCAGGCACCTGGGAGTTGGATGTGGATGCGCTGCGCGCTGCCATCACGCCGAAGACGCGGGCAATTCTGATCAACACGCCGTCCAATCCGTGCGGCAAAGTGTTTACGCGGGCAGAGCTGGAGGCGATCGCCGAGATTGCGGTGAAGCATGATCTCTTCCTGCTGACCGATGAGATTTACGAATATTTTCTGTTCGGCGGCGCGAAGCACGTAAGCGCTGCTTCCCTGCCCGGGCTGGCCGAGCGGACGATCACGATGTCCGGCTTTTCGAAGACGTTCGCGATCACGGGATGGCGCATCGGGTATCTGGCAGCGGACGCGCGATGGATCCCGTCGATTGGCTACTTTCACGATCTGACGTATGTGTGTGCGCCATCGCCGGCGCAGTATGGCGCGGCGGCGGGTCTGGCACAGCTCGATGCGAGCTTTTACCGGCACATGTCGACGGATTATGGAAAGAAGCGTGACATGCTGTGCGCGGCGCTGAGTGAGGCGGGGCTCACGCCTTCGGTGCCGGATGGCGCTTACTATGTCTTGGCTGACGCCACGATATTGCCGGGCGCGACGGCGCGGGAGAAGGCGCGGGCTCTGCTGGCGAAGACGGGCGTGGCGGCGGTGGCGGGATCGGCTTTTTACAGCAAGGGACGTGGCGAGAAGCTGCTGCGCTTTTGCTTTGCGAAGCAGGATGATGCGCTGCTGGATGCGTGTGCGCGGCTGACATCGAGCAGCTTCTAGAATAGGCCGCGCTGGCAAACTCAACGGGAAGAATGTGATGAAGACACTCTTTGAACACAGCATGTGTCGCGACTGCTGGAACAAAGCACATCCCGGTAAGAGCTCAGTTGGTCATGAGACTCCGACGGGTTTCCGTGTACAGGAGGTGTGCTGCTTCTGCCTTCACACACACAAGTCCGGGATCTACGTGCCCAAAGATCAGAAGGACAGCAGCGTCAAATGCAATCACAAGATCCCATACGGGCACGCTGCAAACTGACCTATTGACGAGAGGTTCACCGTTCGATCAGAGACTCAGCCGCCAATGACTTCTCCGGCCAGCGCTACATCTACTTCATCGTGGCAGAGCTCTTCTTTCCCGCGATTGCGCCAGGTTCCGTATGCGTGACGTAGGGCTGCGAGTGTGAGCAGCAACAGCGCGAGGCTGCAGACGCCGGGCCAGTGCCAGCGTTCCCAAGCATGCGCGCCGAGATATGAGCCGAGCGCGCCAAAGATGAAGTAGGTGGTCATGTAGACGGTGTTGATGCGGCTGCGTGCGCCGTATGCTGTGCCCGGGCAGTGGGCGAGCGAGAAGATGCGCGTCTGGTTGCTGACCTGGGTGGTCTGGGCGCCGGCATCCATGAGCAGCACGCCGACGATGAGGCCGGCCATGTGATAGCCGAAGGCCCAGGTGACAGCCCACGAGAGGAATAGCAGCGAGAGCCCGATGGAGATGACGTGGCGCGAGCCATAGCGGTCTGCGAGCCTGCCGGCGATGGGTGCAATAGAGGCACCGATCGCGCCGAGAACGCCGAAGCTGCCCGCAACACCTGCACCGAGGCGGTAGTGGGGCGAGCCGAGGAGGAATACGAGCGTAGTCCAGAATGCGCTGAAGGCGGCGAACAGGAGTCCACCGACTGTGGCGGATTCAACCAACAGCGGTTGGGTGCGGAGGAGCGTCCAGAGGGAACGGAGGGCCTGGCCGTAGGGCATCGGGGCGTGCGGCGGTAGTAGAGGCAGGGCGCGGCGCAGCAAGAATGCCAGCGCGATGCACATGACGGATGCGATGACGAAGACGGACCGCCAGTTGAGCCATTCGGCGATCCATCCAGAGAAGGTGCGGCTGAGCAGGATGCCGAATAGCAGGCCGGTCATCACAGAGCCGACGGCCCGGCCGGCGTTGGCCGGTGCGGCAATCTCCGCGGCAATGGGCAGCAGAACGTGGGTGACGGCGGCCATGGCGCCGGTGAGGAGGGTGATGAGCACCATGGGAAGCAGCGCCGGCACGACCGCAGTGACCAGCATGGCAAGGACGAGGCCGCCGATCATCTTGAGGATGAGGCTGCGACGCTCGAAGACGTCGCCGAGGGGAACGAAGAAGAGCAGCCCGATAGCGTAACCGGCCTGGGCGGCGACCGCGACGTGGCTCATCTGCGCTTCGGTGACGTGGAGGCTGCGTGCCATATCGATGAGTAGTGGCTGGTTGAAGTAGAGGGCGGATACGGTGACGCCGCAGGCGAGGCCGAGCAGAGGGATGAGGCGTTGACTGGGAGAAGTCACGGGAGCTGGTGAGGACCGCGGTTCGGCCCGGGGAGAGGTTCCTTCCATATGTTTACGATGTTAGAGCCGATCTTCCGTTGCAGTGCTCGTTCTCCCAGTAGCGTTCGAGTGGCGTCTCGTGGGAAAGGCGGCCTTCTACTCACTATCTGTCCTACACTTAGGCCAATGGCCGGGAGTCTGATTGCTGCTTCGGCGACCCTGGCCGGATTGGGCCAACGTGGTAGCCGATGATGGCATCACATCGCAAAGCACCGACACGACATTCTTTAGCAAGTTCTTGCTGTATCTGCTTCTATGACGGAAGGCCGCCCACACTCCACCTCGAGCGCGTGGCGCGAGCGACTTGTCGCCCTGCGCAATGTACCGCCCGTGCTCGGCATCCTTTGGGATTCCGGTCGCGCGGTGGTGACGTGGGGCATCATCCTTCGCATTGTGGTGGCTGCTTTGCCCGCCGGCATCGGCGTGGTGGCGGCCTGGATCCTCAATGGCGTCGAAAACGCAATCCTGCATAAAGGACTGCCGCAATATTTCTGGTGGGCGGTTGCGGGCGAGGTTGTGCTGAACGTGATCGTCGGATTGCTGAGCCGCGGCATCGACTACTCCGACAGCCTGCTGGCCGATCGCTACACGCAGTTCGTGAGCGTGCAGGTGATGCGTCAGGCAGCGCAGCTTGACCTGACCACCTATGAAGATCCTGTCTTCTACGATCGCCTGGAGCGGGCGCGGGTGCAGGCGACGGATCGGCTGGCGATGATCCAGCAGATGGGGCGGCTGCTGCAGCAGATCCTGACCACCGTGATCTGGACCAGCATCCTGTTTTATTTCTCGCCGTGGCTGCTGCTGCTGCTCGCGCTCGGCGTGCTGCCCACCTTTGTCGGAGAGACGCATTTCGCTTTTCTGCGCTATGCCTTGAACTTCCGCCAGACGCCGGCCAAGCGGCAGATGGACTACCTGCGGCAGACGGCGGGCAGCCGCGAAGGCGCGAAGGAGCTGAAGCTCTTCAACCTGAGCGAGTTCTTTACCGGCCGATTCGAAGCGCTTTCCAAACGGATTTACCAGGAGAACGTCGCGCTATCGCGGCGAAAGCTGATTGCCGGCGGGCTACTCGGCATTATCGCTACGCTCGGCTATTACGGCGCGTACGTCTTCGTGATCTGGCGCGCCATCGGCGGGCACTACCAGAGCATTGGCGTGTACGCACTGTTAACGAACGCCATCATCCAGGCGAGCTCGAACCTGCAGCAGGTCTTCTCGCTCGCCTCCGGGGTTGCCGATCAGGCGCTGTTCCTGACCGACCTGCTGGCCTTCTTCGAGATGAAGCCGACGGTGGAATCGAAGGTGGGCGGGTTGCGTGTACCGCGGCCGATCCGGCAGGGTTTCGAGTTTCACAATGTGTCGTTTGCCTATCCCGGAACGGAACGGCGGGTGCTGCGCGACTTCAATTTCCAACTGCGTCCGGGCGAGCGCATCGCGCTGATCGGCGAGAATGGCCAGGGCAAGACGACGGTGGTGAAGCTGATCACCCGGCTTTACGACCCGACCGAGGGAGAGATTCTGCTGGATGGCGTGGACCTGCGCGAGTACGACCTGGATGACCTGCACCACGAGATGGGCGTGATCTTTCAGGACTTCATGCGCTACGAGATGACGGCGCGAGACAATATCGGGGTGGGGCGTGTGGAACGCGACTCCACCAAGGACGAGATCGAGCGCGCGGCGGAGAAGAGTCTGGCAGCGAGTGTGATTGCCAAGCTGCCGAGGCATTACGACCAGATGCTTGGCCGGCGCTTTGAGACTGGGGTGGAACTCTCAGGCGGGGAGTGGCAGAGGGTGGCTCTGGCGCGCGCCTATCTGCGCGACGCGCAACTGCTGATCCTGGACGAACCGACGGCGGCGCTGGACGCGCGCAGCGAGCTGGAGGTATTCGAGCGCTTCGCGGAACTCACCGAAGGCAAGATGGCACTGCTTATCTCGCACCGCTTTTCGACGGTGCGGATGGCGGACCGCATCGTAGTTCTAGAGGGCGGCCAACTGGTAGAGCAAGGCAGGCACGCGGAGCTGATGGCGCTGGGCGGACGCTACGCAGGAATGTTCGAGATGCAGGCAGCGAGCTATCGATGACGGAAAAAGTGAAGGATGTTACGAACGTGAGAGAACCGTCGCCGCCGGCGGCAGAGAATGCCGCGACGATTCCTCCGGAAAAGATCGCACCGACGGCGCCACCGCCGCTGCCGGAGGAAGCTGCGGAGTCGAAGATTGCCGATAGCTCGACAGCGGAAGCAGAAGAGGTAGAAGTTCCGGTTGTCGCGAAAGTGCCGGCGCCCAAGATCGAGCGGACGGAAGAACAGATGCGCCACGCGGCGCTCACGGCCTCGCAGGAGTGGCACGTGGCGCGCGCACCGCAGGGTGACATCTTCAGCCGGCGCATCTCCGCGGCCCAGACAACCTACCGGCAGGTATTCAACGTACTTGATAAGCGGCCCATGCCGACCTACAAGCCGGGCGAGCCGCTTGACCCGCTGCTGGAGCTGCGCGAGAACCCGCGGCTGCTGCAGTCGGCGCTGGATGAGATGCATTCCATCCGCCGGCGGCTGTCACATCTGCCGGTGGTGGTGCGTCCACGCGAGGGCGATGAACCGAGAATTGTCACGGTAGCAGATACATATCTGAAAGCTGCGGAGTCGCGCTGGGATGGCGACTGGGTCTGCTGGTTCCTGGAAGAGGTGCAGAAGGCTGATCCGTTGACCTTGCGCGAGCTGTGGGCCTTCCCTACGACGGTAAAGTTCCTGCTGGTAGAAGAGGTGCTGACACAGGCGAAGGCGCAGATAGCAGACCCGGAGTCCTTTGACCTGGCTGCGCAAGGGCTGCTGGCGGCGCGCTTCGACGGCATTCGCAACGCGATCTATGCCAACTGGGCGCAGATGATTGAGAGCCTGGTGGTCTTTAATGCCGTGCTGCGTCAAGACCCGATAGGCGCGTATCCGGAGATGGATTTTGACAGCCGCGAGCGCTACCGCGAGCGGGTATCGGAAATCGCGCGTTACTCCGATCAGACGGAGCTGGAGGTGGCGCAGACTGCGTTGCGCCTGGCACAGCGGCCGGCTCCGCCGAACGCTGTGCCCCGCATGGCGGCCCGGCGCGCGCACGTGGGTTATTACCTGATCGACAAGGGCTTTCCATTGCTTGCAGCCGAGATCGCGTACCGGCCGCTATGGATCGACCGCATCCGCATCTTCGCGAAGCGGCATGCTGACGACGTGTACATCCTGGGAATTCTGCTGCTGACAGTGGTTTTGATTGGCGCCATTATGGTGCCGCTGGTCCCGAACTACTCGATTCTCGGCGGCCTGACGGCAGCATTTCTCTTCCTGCTGATCCCCACCGCGCAGGGCGCAGTGGACCTGGTGAACAATGCGGTGGCCGCGATCTTCAAGGCAGTGGGGTTGCCCAAGCTCGACTTCCCGAAGGGGCTGCCGAAGGAGTTCGCCACGCTGGTGGCGATTCCGACCCTGCTGTTGAACGAGAAGCAGGTACGGGAGCTGATCGAAGACCTGGAAGTGCGATACCTGGCCAACCAGGACCGGAATTTGCACTTCGCGCTGTTGAGCGATCTGCCGGATTCTGTGTCGCGGCCGCGGCCGAACGATACCGATCCTCTGGTGGAGCTGGCGGTGGGGCTCATCAATAACCTCAATGCGCGCTACGGGAGTAAGAACAGCGAGGCTAAGAACGGCGAGAGCACGAGCGGCGAGGAGAAGCACCGCGGTGGTGGATTCTATCTGCTGCATCGGCACCGCATCTTCAACGCCCGGCAGGGCGTGTGGATGGGATGGGAGCGCAAGCGAGGCAAGCTGCTGGACCTGAACAAGTTCATCCGGGGCGAGTTCGACAGCTTCCCGGTGAAGGTGGGCAACATGGACGTGCTGCACACGGTGC
>JBJMGC010000110.1:0-9941 GCA_045808105.1 Acidobacteriaceae bacterium
CATATTTTCTTTGGCAGCAGGCGGAAAGTTCTTTTTCACCCAGTCCTGCCCGACTGCCTCGCCGAGTGCCTGGTCCGTCAGCTTGGTGCAGCGCTTCCAGCGCGGCTGCAGCTCCTTTGCGCCTTGCAACGTTGCGTTGTAGAAGCTGTAGTTCTCCTGAACGAAGTTGTCGCTCAACCACGGGGCTGCCTCGTGGATCGCATGCCAGCGCAGATAGCTCTTCCACGCGTCCAGGCTCTCCGCATCGATGGCTTTGTTCAGCGCCTCCACAAATCCGGGCTGGGCCACGTTGAGCGACTGGAACGAGCCAATCCCAACCTTGCCGAAGTAAGTCGACCAATCGAAGGCAGGAGCCAATTGTTCGAGCTCGGTCAGGGTCTTGATGTGGTAGCGATTGGCAGGCTCGCGCAGGTCGGTGCGGCTCAACGAGCCCTGGGCCAGCGCGGTTTCGATGGTCATCACGTTCTTCGCTTCGGCCGCCGCCTGCTCCGGCGTGTCGCCGGCCAGCTGGAACATCTTGGTCATGTGCTCGACGTATTGATCGCGGATCTTCGTCTCCCGCTCCGATTTGTCGATGTAGTACGAGCGATCGGGTAGACCCAAGCCGCCCTGTCGTACGGCTGCGATCTGCTTGGAGCTGTCCTTCTCGTCCTGCTGCACCAGGAATTGGAAGATCGCGTCGGTGCCGTCCTGGCGCTGCAGATCGGTCAATACGGCAGCGAGCTGCTTCTTATCATTGAGCCCCGCGATGCGATCGAGTGCCGGCTTGAGCGGGGTCGCGCCCTTCTGATTTACCTCGTCGACATTCATGCAGGAGGCGTAAAAGTCGCCGTACTTGGCCTCAAGCGGTGTGCGGCTGGGGCTCGCCTTGGCGGCGGCTTCAAGGTTCTTGTAGAGCAGCCATTGGTTGCGCTCCTGCAGCATGCCGAAATTGCCCCAGCGCACCTGATCGGCCGGCATGGGATTGTTCTTCGCCCAATTGCCGCAGGCGTACTGGTAGAAGTCGGTGCATGGATCGGCGGTCGTGTCCATGGAGCTCACGTCCAGCATCTTCTGCGCCTTGGGCTCCGGCGGATTGGCACTGGAGCCGGTATCTTCGAGTGCATCGAGAGCGGTGAGTGTGTGGGGAGTAAAGCTGCTTTGGGCGCAGGCAATGCCTGTTCCCATCAGGACAATGGCGGCAATCCGGAATGGCTGCATGGCGCTCCTTGAAAGGTGAACTAATACGGAAGCGCAGGCTGCAACCTGCGTCATGGGCCTCGTCGAACCGGGTGAAAGCGCCGGGCGGCGAATGCCTCTGGTGAATGTCAGCTCTTCAAACTCAAAAAGCTAACACAATCCGCGACAACAGAGGTGCCAGGGCTCTTCGCGGAGAGGAACTCACGCTTGGCAGTTGTTGACTGTCAATTCGCACCTTGTTCCTTAAAAAACCCGGCCATAACTGGCGACAAATGGGAATAGTCTAAACCGCTCTTGACATGTTTAAGATATATCTTGATACTACGTCCATGAGATACCCATTTGAACACCTCAAAGAGCACTTCAGAGAATCCCACGGATGCGACCGCGCCCGTGAGGAACGACATTTCCGGGGACGCGGCCCCTTTGCAGGCCCTTTTGAAGGAGAGCGGCCCTTCTGGCGTGGACGCGGCCCAGGACGGATCTTTGCTTCGGCAGATCTACGCTTCCTGATCCTCGATTTGATCGCCGAGAAGCCCCGCCACGGCTACGAACTGATTAAGGCCATCGAAGAGAAGTTTGGCGGTGCCTACTCGCCCAGCCCGGGGGTTATCTACCCCATGCTCACCCTGCTGGAAGAGACCGGCCTGGCGACGGTGACGACCGAGGGCACGCGCAAGCTCTACAGCATTACCGAAGAGGGCAAGAAAGAGCTGGAAGAGAACCGCAGCGCGGTCAAGGAGATTCTGGAGCGCATGGCCGCCATCGGCAGCGCCGCACGGCCCACAGATCGCGATCCGCAGATTATGCGTGCCATTCAGAATTTCCGTATGGCCCTGGGTATGCGCGCCGGCAATCTGACGCCGGAGCAGCGCAGCCGCATCGTCGAGATCATCGATACTGCCGCCCGCAACATTGAAAAGGTGTAACCGTGGCGGCGCACCATTACCGGATCACGGTGGATGCACTGGATCCCGACCCGGGCGGAGAGGGTCTGCAATCGCTCTCCTTCTTCGCCTCGACACCTGACGACATCTTTGCCGCGATCGCGACTTTGCGCGAGCGATTGGAATGCACCGCCTGCCAAGCGACGAAGCTCGCAGTGGGGCTCGGTCTCTTGAGCGAAGTTCCACACCAGCAGCACATACTGCTTTCACCGTTGCGCGAACCGATGCGCGAGTGTATCGCCACCCTCTGCGATATTTCGGACCGGGCTTGAGCCCTGCCGGTCCTCGGTGCGAACTGAGGCTGACTGAGTCTGGCTGATATAACTGCGAAGGCATTGGCCTGGCGCATGACGGACGAGACAAGCAGGGAGTTCATCGGATTTCGTAACAACTTCGGTGCCTTGCGCATTCTGCTGGCGACGGCCGTGGTGTTCGGCGACAGCTTTCTGCTGGGCAATGGCGTGACCGATGCCGATCCGATGAAGCGTTTCAATCATCGGCAGGCCATTACCGGCCATGTCGCGGTGGATTTGTTTTTCATCATGAGCGGCTACCTGGTGGCGCTAAGCCTGATGCGCGATGCAGGGTTGCCGAAATTCGGATTGCCGAGATACTTCTGGCATCGCATCCGGCGCGTCTATCCGGGATTCATTCTCGCGGCGGTGTTCAGCTTTTTGATCGTGCTGCCGCTGGCGGGCGGCAGGATTACACCGCCGGCGCATCTCGGCGTGGCTGGAGATTTTCTTTACCGCAGCCTGCGGCTGGGCTGGCCGACCTATGCAGGTGCGTTTCCCACGAATCCGTTTCCGGGGGAAGTGAACCAGTCGTTGTGGTCGATTCCCTACGGCTTCTGGTGCTACATCCTGGCTGCGCTGCTGTCACTGATGGGCGTCTTGCGGCGCCCGCGCATTCTGGCAATACTGCTGGCGCTGGCGATTGCATCTGGCGTGTGGGCGCTGGCGGCACATTGGTTCCCTGCACCGCACTGGGCGCTGGCAACGATCGGCTATCCGGGGATGTGGGCACGCCTTCTGCCGATGTTCCTGAGCGGGCTGCTGCTGGCGACGATAAAGGACCGTGTGCTGCTGAAGGGATGGATCGCTCTAGTTGCACTGGTGCTGCTGGCGATTGCAGCGCAGATCCCGTATGCGTGGCCGCCGATGATCGCTCTCGCTGGGGCTTATTTACTGATCTACTGCGCGTACACGCCGAAGGTGCGGCTGTGGCGGGTGACGGCATGGGGCGATCTATCGTATGGAATGTATCTGCTGTCGTTTCCTATTCAGCAGTTGATTGTGCGGAGTTACACGCACGGTAATGCGGGACAGACGATGTCGCCGTATCTGTTGTTTGCGATGTCGCTGCCCGTCTCGCTGGCGGCTGGATATGTGAGTTGGTGGCTGGTGGAGAAATGGTTCTTACCGAGTCAACCAGTCACGCAATTCAGGGAGTAAGCAAAGGTGAGACGCGGTCAACGCCGGCGTCGGCGAGCTTTCCGGTCTAGCAGGCTGCCTCTCGATCGCAGTGTCGTGATGTGCTTGTAAGCCCAATTGTCAGTCGGCAGCAAGGCGAGAAGACAGAAGACGATCCCGACGCCAATCGTGCCCGCAGCAAAGCTAGTTTGACGATAGGTAGCGTTCAGAAACACCCAATGCCCGGTATCCAGCTGTCTCTTCCCCAATAGGATCAAGAATAGTCCGGTAGCAAAAAACATCAATCTGCCGAACCAAGTCATTGGGGCATACTCGCAAAAAGGCCCGCCTCTGGTGAAGCGGGCCTTATTGATTTCATTGCTAACTCGCCGACTTGCTGGTCTTACGCCTGAGCGTCTTCGCCGGTGAGCTTGACGGTGGCGACGGTCCAGTTGGGATCGCCTACCTTGAAGCGGGCGAAGCGGCGCACGGTGATGTTCTCACCGAGCTTTGCGACCTTCTGCGCGATGAGCTGCGAGATGGTGATGGACTGCTCCTTGATGAAGGGCTGATCAAGAAGGCAGACCTCCTCGTAGAACTTGCTCATCTTGCCTTCGACGATCTTCTCGACCACGGGCGCGGGCTTGCCAGTTGCAGCAGCCTGGGCGCGGTAGATCTCCTTCTCGCGCTCCATGTCCTCGGGTGTGACGTCTTCCTTGCGGACGTACCGCGGGTCGGTAGCGGCGATGTGCATCGCGATGTCCTTGAGCAGTTCCTGGAAGTCCTCAGTGCGGGCGACGAAGTCGCTTTCGCAGTTGAGTTCGATGAGCACACCGATCTTGCCGCCGGCGTGGATGTAGGTGCCCACCGCGCCTTCGTTGGTGGAGCGCGACGCCTTCTTCTGCGCCGACGCCATGCCACGCTTGCGCAGCACGACGAAGGCCTGCTCCATATCGCCCTTGGACTCCTGCAGCGCCTTGAGGCAGTCGCCCATGGGCGCGCCGGACTTTTCGCGGAGTTCCTTTACCTGTTTTGCGTCAATCTTCTCGGTTACAACAGACATCTTGAGAACCATCCTTCTGTAAAGTGCGGGATGCGCGAGCATCCGGTAATCCTGTGCGGTCAGACAACGAAGCGTGGCGGTGAAAATCACGGCCACGCTTCGAGTAAGGACCGTCTTCTTTGTTTAGTGCGCTTCGGCAATCACTTCGGGCTCGGCCGCGGTTACGGCGGCAGGCGCCTTGCGGATGCCTCCGCCCAACGCTGCTTCCATATCGACTTCTTCCGGCTCGGCAGCGGTAGTGTCGGCGCCAGCTTCGAGGGTTTCGGGAGCAGCAGGCTGCTCGCCTTCCTCGCTCACGAGAGCCTCGGAGACGGGCAGCGCGGTGACGCCTGCAGTGGCATCGGCGAACTGCTTGTCGGTCGACATCTGGACACCTTCGATCACCGAATCCGAGATCTTCGACGTGAAGAGGCGGATGGCGCGCAGGGCGTCGTCGTTGCCGGGGATCACGTAATCGACCACCGTGGGATCGCAGTTGGTATCGACCACGGCGACGACCGGGATGCCGAGCTTGCGGGCTTCCTTCACCGCGATCGCTTCGTTGTTCGAATCGACGACGAAGAGCGCGTCGGGCAGGCGCTTCATCGCCTTGATGCCGGCCAGATTGGCTTGCAGATGCTTGCGCTCGCGCTCCAGGCGGATGACTTCCTTCTTGGTGAGGAGGTCATAGCGGCCGTCGGTGGCCATATCGTCCAGTTCCTGAAGGCGGCGGACCGATTTCTGCACAGTAACCCAGTTCGTGAGCAAGCCACCCAGCCAGCGCTGGTTGATGTAGAACATGCCACAGCGGTTTGCTTCTTCCGCGATCGCGTCCTGGGCCTGCCGCTTGGTGCCGACGAAGAGGATAACCTTGCCTGTGGATGTGAGGTCCGTGACATATTTGGAGGCCTCTTTGAACATCTTCAGGGTCTTCTGCAGGTCGATGATGTAAATGCCGTTGCGCTCGCCAAAGATGTATTCCTTCATCTTGGGGTTCCAGCGCTTCGTTTGATGCCCGAAGTGGACTCCCGCTTCGAGCAGCTCCTTCATGGTGATAGTGGCCAAACGACCTCCTTGTGATGTGCATCCCGCCAGCGGTTGAGCCCCGGCGCGGATTGATCCCGCAGATCGCCGCGTTGGACGAGGTGCGAGGGATGACTGCTACTACGCTCGTGCGGCCCGGGTGTCATGACGACAACCGGGCCAGAACTCTAAGCCATTCAGCAAAAAACTATCGCTTGCTGAACTGGAATCTCTTGCGGGCGCCCTTCTGCCCGTACTTCTTGCGCTCCTTGATGCGCGCATCGCGGGAGAGCAGACCTTCGGCCTTCAGCGTCTTGCGCAGCTCGATGTTGAACTCGAGCAGAGCGCGGGAGATGCCCATCTTCACCGCATCGGCCTGGGCGCTGACGCCGCCGCCGGATACATTGGCGAGGACATCGAAGTTCGAGAGCATCTCGACCACAACCAGCGGCCGCTTCGCGGAGACGCGCTGCTGCTCGGTGACGAAGTACTCTTCAAAGCCCTTGTGGTTGACGGTGAACTTGCCATCGCCGGGGCGCAGGAAGACACGAGCCACGCTCGATTTCCGACGTCCCGTTCCGTAGTACTGAACCAGATCTGCCATTCGTTTCCCGATCTCTTCCTTAAAAGCGAATTCTGTTACGCCTGACGATCGGCGTCTGCAACTTCAAGCGCCACCGGCTGCTGCGCCTGGTGGGGGTGATCCTGACCGCGATAGACCTTCAGCTTGGTGGCCATCTGGCGACCGAGCTTGGACTTGGGCAGCATGCCCTTGACCGCCTCTTCAACGATCTTTTCCGGACGGCGGGCAAGCAGGCGGACAAACGACTCTTCGCGCAGGCCGCCCGGGAACCCGGTGTACCGGCGATAGATCTTCTGCTGGCTCTTGAGCCCGGTCAGCCGCACCTTGTCCGCGTTGATGACGATGACGTGGTCGCCCATATCCATGAACGGCGTGTATTTGGTGCTGCGCTTGCCGCTCAGCACGCTGGCCGCTTCCGTGGCCAGGCGACCCAGCGTCTTTCCGCTGGCGTCCACCACGAACCACTTGCGGGCTATGTCGTGCGAGCTCGGCATGTAAGTCGACATCTTCCTATACCCTCTTCCAATCAATCTCTTACGTGCGGCGGCCGCGGTAAAGCGGCAATCCGCACAATACAAACCCAATGACCCAACTGGAATCCAATCCAAGCCCGGTGGCCGCGCAAAACCGATGCGCAGAACCGCCTGCATTCCATAAATCCGGAGCCGAAAACTCCCGGCAAACTGGACCGTGTTGAGTGCGCAGGGAGACCGTTGATCCCCTCACCACTGGCCTGCGGAACGCCCGGCACGGCATGCTAATTTCAGAATGCCAGCAGACGCGCAGACGCAGGACTGCGCAAGGGTTTCAGGATAGCTCAGGTCGGAGGGGCGAGTCAACGAATGGTAAACGGCGGTAGCGAACCCTTTGAGAGCCGTCACTTCAGGCCTAAAGCGGTTGGGATGCTTCGGTTGATAGAGGCCGACATCGCTGCCACCGGGGAGTTGGATCCTGGTAATGGAACCCCAGCGAGCTTCTTCCACTGGGGTGAACTGCACGTTCTTCTTTCCAAGAGAGGACATCTCGGCGTTCAGGTCGTCGCACATGAGGTAGAACTCGTGGCCGGCGTTCTCTTCCGCAGGGTGAAACGCGGCTTCAGCGGGCGGGAGGGCAAAGATAACCCACCCACGGCCGGCGTCGACCGATCTGAATCCAAGGACATCGCGGAAGAATGCGCGGTCGGCCTCGGCATCTTTGCTGTAGACGACTATGTGAGCGCCAGAGATCATGTCGCGCCTCCCGAGTTAACCGTTGCTCTAATGCATCGGTTACGACGCGCCGAATTTACCACGGAGGTGTCATTACCACCGTGCTTTGGTTCCATTGTCGCTCCCGGCAACCTTGACCTTAGATAGATGGGAAGACTGCCCGGCGATTCGTAGCCGCACTCCAGCGGCGCTGACCGGAGCACCTCTCAAAAGGAAAGGCCCGTCATGCGTCATCTGCCCATTGCCCGCCCTGGGGCTGCGTTGCTCGTAGCCTGTCTGATGACAACCGCGCCATTCGCCTCCTCCCAAATTCCCGCCACGAGCCCAGTAGCCGCATCCACGAACGCGACGAATGTCCCCCAAGGCCCTCAGGCGGTTGCCCCGGCGTCGACGCCCGAGGCGCTTACGGCGGAGCTGGTGGGCAAGACCTTTTACATGCGCGGGTTCTACCAGGACGACAAGCTGGAGTTCACGACCGACGGCAAGCCGGCCGGTAATCCGCAGCGGGGCTCATTTGCGCTGAGCGCGATCGAGATCGACAAAGTGAAGTTCAACAAGCACTCGATGGAGATTGAGGCGCACCGCATCGGACTCCACTTCTTTGGCGCGCTCCCCTACGAAGATGACTCGAAGCCATTCGAGCGGATCAAGGTGGACCCGAAGAAGACGATGAACATCGAGATCGACCGGCTGGTGATCGAGCCGGAGAAGAAGAAAAAGAAGAAGGACGAAAAGAAAGACGACAAGAAGGACAACAAGGAGATTGCAGCCAAAGCTCCTGCTGGCGGCCACGATGCCGCCGCAACTTCTGAGAGTGCAGAACTCCCGCCCGCCCCGGATGCAGCGAGCACCTCTACCGGTGAAGCAGCGACAGCTGCGACCGCCACGGCAGGCGCGCCGCCGGCCATTGCTCCCAATCACGATCCGCGGGTGAGCTTCCTTCAATTATCGAAGGCGCTCAACGTGATCTTTGCGCCGTCGCTGAATGACTCCGTCATTGCGACTCTGCCGGAGTACTGGCAGAACTACTTCGCTACGAAGGAAGGTAAGGCGCGGGCGCAGCGAGTGGATGCCTCGGCGCTGCGGCCGGGCGGCGATGTGAAGCCGCCGCACTTGCTGACGATCCTCGATCCGGCGTCGAACGATTACGCGCAGAAGAACAACATCGCCGGCATGGTCTTCCTGCAGATGGTGGTGGACGCACAGGGACATGCTGGTGCAGTGACAATTGTCCGACCGATCGGCTTCGGCCTGGACGAGAGAGCGGTTGAGGCGGTGCAGCACGCGCAGTTCCGTCCGGGCACCTTGAAGGGCAAGGCGGTGCCAGAGGTAGTGAACCTGCAGGTGACTTTCCGGATTTATTCAAACCGGACCAAGCCAGGTGCGGGGCCTGCCTCTATACCGACGCAGGTCGCTCCGAAGCAGACGCCAAAGATGCCGCCATCGAATGCGCCGGTGTTGGCTTCGGCCGGAGCGGAAGCGCCAGGGACATAGCCAGCGAGACCGCGGATCGACGCGGCCGGTCTTAAAGCAACGGCTGCAAAAGAACGGCCTGATGCGGGGCGGCTCGGGCGCACGGGCCAAAGCTATTGCTTTGGTACATTGAGCGAGTGAGCAAGAGCTTTCTCGATCTGGTCAAACGAGGGGACACCCAGGAGATTGCCGACTGGGTCAAAGATGATCCGCAGATTGCAGAGAGCCGGGACGCCCAGGGCGTCTCGGCTTTGCTTTGGGCGGTGTACAGCGGACAGACACTGGTGCGGGATTTTCTGCACTCCGGTCTGGAACTGGACCTGGCGGAGGCTGCCGCAGTCGGCGACGTGGCGCGCCTGCGCGAGCTGCTTGGCTCCGATCGAGCGCTGGCCAAGGAGCGGGCAAACAGCCGCTCCGCCGATGGATGGCCAATACTGCATCTTGCTGCGGCCTTCGCCGATCGCGAGACCGTGATGACGCTCCTGGATACGGGCGCGGATGTGCGCCAGGTTTCAGAAACGCCGATGCGCAATCAGGCGTTGCATGCCCTGCTGGCGCTGTCAAAAGATGCAGATGTGACGCGGCTGCTGATCGAGCGCGGCGCTGACGTCAATGCCGCGCAGACGGCAGGTTATCGGCCTTTGCACCAGGCGGCGGTGGCAGGGCGTGAAGACCTGGTTCTTCTGCTGCTGAATGCGGGCGCGGACAAGACGGCGCGCTGCGATCGCGGGAAGACTCCCGCCGAGTATGCGCGCGAGCGCGGGCATGACGCGGCTGCGGCTTTGCTGGAGTAGGAGCGCCACTTCTTTCTTTCGACAACACAGCTCTCTCTCTTCACATCAGCTTTGTGTCGGTCACGCCTATTCGTAGGCGAGGGCGTCGATGGGGTCCTTCTGCGCGGCTTTCCATGCCGGATAAAGTGCTCCGAGCAATGAGCCGATAAAGGCTAAGCCGGCGGTATAGAGCATCCAGGGGACTTCCACCGGGAAGGGCAAGGTGGGGAAGCGCTGGTTGAGAACGGCCTTGATCACGAAAGTGAGTGCGAGGCCGACAAGGATGCCGGCGATGGTGAAG
>JBJMGC010000111.1:0-4992 GCA_045808105.1 Acidobacteriaceae bacterium
ACTTCGAACCCTGCGTGAAGTACTGATCGAACATCTCCCCCGAGGAAGAAGGGAACGTTTTGGCCGGCGTTTCGTTGACAGAGACCGCGGGATTGTCCATGTGTGGTGTCCGATTCTAGTGCAATCCCCCCGGATTGCCTAGCTCAAAGGGCGCCCCAAAATGTTGTAGCTGCGTATTCATTTAGATGCGGTCACAGCTACTATCCCGCTATTGTTGCGATCAAGACGTGGATTCCCATCACGTCCGAAAATGGCCAGACATAACGCACCACGCAGGAGCACACTGAACAAGTGATGCACTCCGTACTCGGCCATTCCGCTTCCCCCGGCGTCCTCCGACTCGATCCTCTTCTGTTGGATCACGACGTTTGCTATCGCGCCCTTCAGACGCGCGATGCTCGCTTTGATGGGCGCTTCTTTACCGCCGTCACTTCTACCGGGATCTACTGCCGCCCCATCTGCCCCGCGCGGACGCCGATGCGCCAGCACTGCCGCTTCTTCGCGACCGCCGCCGCGGCCCAGCAGGCCGGCTTTCGCGCCTGCCTTCGCTGCCGCCCGGAGATCGCGCCGCAATCCCCCGCATGGCGTGGGACAGCAACCACCGTCAGCCGCGCGATGGCCCACATTGCCGAAGGCGCACTCGACGGTCCCGGCGCATCCGTCGAGCAACTCGCCGACTCGCTTGGTGTGGGCGAGCGCCAGCTCCGCCGCCTCTTCGATCAGCACATCGGCGCATCGCCCCTGGCGGTTGCGCAGACGCGCCGCGTGCTCTTCGCCAAGCAACTCCTCCACGAAACGCGTTTGCCCATGGCGTCGGTCGCCATGGCCGCGGGCTTCGGCAGCATACGCCGCTTCAATGACACCTTCCTCGCTCTCTACAAGCGGCCGCCCAGCCAGTTGCGCCGGCGCTCCATCACTGCATCAGCTGCCGCTCCGCTGGTGTTGCGCCTCTCCTATCGTCCGCCCTTCGACTGGAACGCGCTGCTCGCCTTCTTCACTCCCCGCGCCATTCCCGGCGTCGAAGAGGTTCGCGACGGCGTCTATCGCCGCGTTGTTCGTGTGGACGATCACATTGCCCTCATCGCCATCAGTCATCAGCCCGAGCGCAATGCGCTTCAGGCAGAGATCGCCTGCGACTACGTTCCGGTGCTGCCTGTGATCGCCTCGCGTCTCCGCCGCGTCTTCGATCTTGATGCCGATACTGAGACGATCGCCCGGCACCTCTCGCGCGATCGCGCTCTCGCCGCTACGGTTCGCCGCCAGCCCGGCCTGCGTACGCCCGGCGGATGGGATGCTTTCGAAGTCGCCGTCCGCGCCATCCTCGGTCAGCAGATCAGCGTCGTTGCCGCGCGTGGTCTCGCGGCGAAAGTGGTCGCCCTCTGTGGCTCGCCAATCGCGCTCAGCGATACCACCCTCACCCACGCCTTTCCCACCGCGAAACAGCTTGCCGCAGCGGACCTCAGCACTATCGGCATGCCCGCCGCTCGCCGCGCCGCGCTCACCTCGCTCGCGCGCTCAGCGGTGGCACAGCCCGATCTCTTCGAAGCCGCAAATACTCTCGAAGAAAGCATCGCCCGCCTGCGCCGCATCCCCGGCATCGGCGAGTGGACCGCGCAGTACATCGCGCTGCGCGGCCTCCATCACCCCGACGCCTTTCCCGCATCCGACATCGGCATCCTGCGCAATGCCGAGCAGATCTTTGGCCAATCGCTTTCACCCGCACAGTTGCTAGTGCGCAGCGAACAGTGGCGTCCCTGGCGCGGCTACGCAGCGCAGCATCTCTGGTCGGCAAGCAACGCGGTCACCATGCCGCAGCGAAAACAGCGCCGCGTGAATGTTCCGCCCGCGTTGCGCATTCGCCCGATCACTCCACCATCCGTCATCGCAGCTACTGGAGGCAGATTGTGACCGCACCACTCGAATTCCTTTCAGACTCGCTCGCCACCCCCATCGGCCAGCTCATCTACGTCTGTGACAGCGACGGTGCGCTCCGCATGGTCGATTGGTCCGACCACGAAACGCGCGCCCTCCGCCTGCTCGACATCCACTACGGCAAGGGCGGCTACACCTTCGCGAAACAACGCGATCCCTTCGGCCTCACCACCCGCCTCGCCAACTACTTCGCCGGAGACATTCACGCCATCGACGACATTCCCACCGCCACCGCAGGGACCGCATTCCAGCGCGAAGTCTGGCGCGCCCTCCGCGCTATCCCCGTGGCCAAGACCATCAGCTATGGCCAGCTCGCCCAGCGCATCGGGCGCCCGCGCGCCGTCCGCGCCGTCGGCCTCGCCAACGGTTCGAATCCCATCGGCGTCGTCGTGCCCTGCCACCGCGTCATCGGAGCCAACGGCTCGCTCACCGGCTACGGCGGCGGCCTCCATCGCAAAGAATGGCTGCTCGCCCACGAGCGCGCCCATGCATCGCAAGTGGATTCAGATGCAACGCAGTCGCAGTTAACCTTCGCGTAAAACAAGGTTCGAGAAGAAGCGTCGTCATCCCGACCGGAGCGAAGCGCAGCGGAGAGATCTGCTGTTTCCAGAGGAAGGTAAATGTCAAGGAGTTCAGACGCAGTCGGTACCTCCGGTTTACGGATACCTTCGACGACTCGAAGTCCGCCTGCTCCCTCGAATCTTATGGCAGAAGCAAATATGCCGTCGTCACTCGCAAGTTCCACCCCGACCGCACCGCCCACTGCGAAGCCAAGAAAGACGACGGCATCGTCTCACTCGGATGGCTTAAAGGCTCCTACGGCTGGAAGATCATCCTTCACCAAGGCCAGCCGATCGAGAGGCCAAAACAAAGCCAAAGAATAGCGTTCCATCGCCTTCACGCTTCCTGTATGGTCTTCATACTTTCTGCACGTTCCAATGGTTGCCCAGAAAACGGACTTGCTGGATTGTCTGCTCCACCAGGCGGAGGGCCAACGAAGTTGAGGTTCTCATGAAGGTTTCTCGTCTGTTCGCTTTCGCCGTCGTCGCGGCTTTCTCCGCTACTCTCGTCGCACAGCAAGGCGGCCGTATTGGTCCGAGCGGTGGCGAGGTCGCCGGGGCCGCTGTTGGTGTCGTCGCGGTCGTCTCTGTCGTAGTGGCTGTAGCTGTCAGCCACCATCATCACGTCAAGAGCGGCTGCGTTGTTGCCGGCCCGCATGGCCTCGAACTTCAGACCAGTGACTCCAAGAGCTACGCGCTCGAGGGCGATGCTGCCAATCTCAAGGTCGGCGACCGCGTCAAGATTCACGGGTCGAAAGTCAAGAAGTCCAAAAGTGCCACCGGTCCCGATGTCTTCAAGGTTAAAATGCTCGACAAAGACTACGGTACCTGCCATGTTGAGCGCGCATCGGCGGCAAGCGCAGCACAGTAGTCTTCCCTGGTCCGGCAAAGACGCGAGCTACTAAAACCAGGCTTGCTGGACGACGGCTAGTCCCTACCTCGAAATCCTCACCGCAAACTGCGCCACCCGCGGATCGGTAGTCGTGCTCGTAATACTCCCAAACGCCGGCGAGCCAAAACTCCCATTCGGCTGCGAAAACTCCGGCGTATTCGTCACGTCGAACAGCTCCGCGCGAAATTCCACCTGCGCTTTCTCGGCCAGCGAGAAGTGCTTCACCAGCGCCAGGTCCAAATCGCGATATGCCGGCCCACGCACCGGATTGCGCGAAGCATTCCCCAGTACAAAGCGCGGCGCGGTGCTGAAGGCATCTGTGTTGAAGAACTTCGTCGGCTTCCGTTCGCTGGCGGGCAGCGCCGTCTTACCCTGCACAAACGGCCGCTGCAGCGCAAAGCCAGCGAACGCATTATTGTTTGTCGCCTGGGTCACCGTCACCGGCATTCCCGATTGCAGTGACATGATCGCGTTCAGATCCCATCCGCCCAGCAGCGTTTTCGCAATGCCGCTCGACGCAAAGCTGTGCCCACGCCCCGACGGCAAACTGTACACTGCACTCAGCGCCACCACATTCGGCATATCGCCGCTCGAAGCATCCCGCTCCAGTCCTGGGTGAAACGTATCCGCCGCCACCAGGCTGCTCGAATTCGGCGACGACAACACCGTCGACGAGAACACCGAGGACGCGTCGTCAATCAGCTTCGAATACGTATAACTGAACAGCAAGGTCAGCCCATGGCTGGTGCGCTGTTCCACCTTCGCTTCCACCGCGTTGTAGTTTGTCGTGCCGCTGTTATGCCGGTAGATCGCCACGTTCTGGAAGCGCGCATACGGCTTCAGCAACTGCGCCGCCGCAACCGTCTTCCCGCCGATCGGGCTCGAAGCCGGCAACTGCCCGTAATACAGATTCGGCACCTGCTGCAGCAGCGACGCACCCTGCGCCAGCTGGTCTGTCGTCAGCTGATTCAAATTCGCATCCGGAATCCCCACATGCACGATATGCGATCCGACATACGCCACGTCGAACGACAGATTCTGCGTGATGGAGCGCTGCACAGCCACGTTCCACTGTTCTACATAGCCCGAACCCGCTTCGCGATCTGCTGTATACACGCTCTGCCCCAGGCCGGCATCCGGTGTCAGCGGGATCGGCGCTACCGTCGGCCCACGCGCAAGCTGGAACGCAGCGTTCACACTGTCCTGCGTCTTCTGCTGCACATTCTGGATGAAAGGGAACTGCGGCGTGGTGAACGGCGTCGTGATCCCCGACTGATCGATGAACACCATGCCGAACCCGCCCCGCACCACCGTCCGCGGCGTCGCAAGATACGCGAATCCCACACGCGGCGCGACATTGTCCCAGTGCAGCTCGCGCGCGGTATTCGGATATCCGTTCACGCTCAGATAGTCCAGTTGCTGCGTCGCCAGGTTGAAGACTGCGCCCTGGTTGTTCTTCTCCGTCGAAGGATGATGCAGCGTCCACCTTGCTCCGATATTCAGCGTCAGATTCGGCATCGCCTTCCAGTCATCCTGCACGAAGAACTCTTCAATATGATCCCGGGGTCGTAACTTCTGCTGTTGCAGATCGATCTGGAAAGTATCCAC
>JBJMGC010000112.1:0-11090 GCA_045808105.1 Acidobacteriaceae bacterium
AGAGACGCGCGGGCCGATCATGCCGCTGGTCAGCGTAGTCGTCTGCGAGACGCCGAGGACGGAGCCGCGGAGATCCCCGCCCACGTGGACGAGCGGTACGGAATAGAAGTCGTGATAGAGGCCGAAGGTGGGGCCGTAAATCCAGTCGTTGCTCGGGGCATCGACCTTGGAGCCGCCATACTCGACATAAATGCCGGTCTGTGCGTGCGCGGCGGTGGTGAGGACGAAAGGGGCGAAGAGCAAAACGGCGAACGTGCGCAGATGGCTGAAAAATCCGGACCTCGAGTGAGGGGACACGAACATCTTCACTGTTGCTATGCACAGCCGAGTTTCGCGAAATGTTCCTTTTCTTAACGGAAAAACCACGCGGACCGCGCTCTTGTATACACCTACACTGAAAATGCTCATGCGGGAGCCTCTCTTCGAAACTTTTTAAGTTGCGTGTTCGACTGCTGGCTTTGCGGCCCGGCGGACAGCGCGCCGGTGACAGAATGGATGTGAGAAGCCGTGCATTCGGTTAGTCCGGTTTCATAAAAATTGTGATCCGGTCGAATGACTACGAAAGAGAGCTTCTCTTATCGCGTCGAGGGTCCCCTTTAGAGCTTCAGATCGTGAATACGGGTTCGCTGGCATGGTGCTGTCGGTTGTCTATTTAGGAAGAGTTGCGTACGGCGCAGGGCTGGAGCTGCAGGCGCGGTTGGTGGAGCTGCGCAAGGCGGGTGCCATCGGCGACGTACTGGTGATGCTGGAGCATCCGCCGGTGCTGACGCTGGGGCGGGCCATGGGTCGAAAAGACGGCGGCCGCGAGAACCTTCTGCTGACCGAGGAGGAGCTTGCGGCGCGCGGCGTGGAAGTGGTGGAGACCAATCGCGGCGGTGACGTGACCTATCACGGTCCGGGACAGCTGGTGGGCTATCCGATCTTTGATCTGCGGGGTCCGCTGCGGGCTGCGGGCAAGCGGCTCGGTCCGGTGGACTTTGTGCGTCAGATGGAGGAGGCGCTGATCCGCACGATGGCCGATTACGGCGTGGCGGCGCAGCGCGTGCCGGGGCGGACCGGGGTGTGGACACAACCGAACGGGTTGGTTCCAGAACGAAAGATCGCGGCCATCGGGATCCACGTGTCGGCCGGGATCACGTCTCACGGATTTGCGCTGAATGTGACCACCGATCTGAAGGATTTTACGTGGATTGTGCCGTGTGGGATCAGCGACCGCGGTGTGACCAGCCTGGAGTTGGAGAGCCCCAACGCCGATCCGGAAACTGATTTGAAATTGGAGACTGCAGCGCAGCGTGTGGCGCGGCAGTTTGGGCACGTTTTTGATGCACAGATGCTGTGGGTAGAATCGATCTCTGACCTGCCCCCGGCGCTCGCCGAACTGTTGCCGGTGCGGGCGTGATGGCCGCTGCGAACAAGAGTTGTAGATAGCGTTCACATGCCCGCGAGTGCCTCAGCCTTGCTTTTGGCATAAAATGACCAGTTCGGTACTGACCGACCAGGATCGCTGTCGATGGCGAGTAGAAAAACAGAAGTGAATGATGCAGGGGCGCCGTCTGCCTCGGCGAATGGGACACCCAAGGGTTCCAACGGAAGCAACCCATCCCTCCAGCAGCAACCCCCAACGAAAAATCCGCACGGCATCCCGGATTACCGGCTGGAGCAACTGCCGTTCCACATCGAAGGCGAGTGGAAGGACGGCAACTACCACTACAAAGTGATCGGTGACACCACGGCACCGGCGCCGCCTCTGCGTCCTTCGAAATATCTGACCCGAGAGCAGTCGATCGACATTTACCGGCTGATGGTCACGAACCGGAAGATGGAAGACTCGCTGGAGCGGATGTACAAGCAGAGCAAGGTGATTGGCGGCCTCTACCTGAGCCTGGGGCAGGAGGCTACCTCGGTAGCCTCGGCCTATGCGCTGGGCAAGGACGACTGGCTGGGGCCGATGATCCGCAATCAGGGCTCGATGATCGTGAAGGGCTATCGTCCGCGCGACACCATGATGCAGTACATGGCCAAGGGCGGCTCGCCGACCCGCGGACGGGAGAGCGGCTCGCATTACGGCGATGCGAAGAGGCTGAACGTGATCGCGCCGATCTCGCACCTGGGCGATTCCATCAGCGTGTGCGCCGGCGTGGCGCTGGGCGCACGCATCCAGGGCAAGAACATTGCATGCCTGGCGTATATCGGTGATGGCGGGCAGTCCACCGGACCCACCTACGAGGGCTTCAACTTCGCAGCCGTGCAGCGGCTGGGGCTGGTGCTGATTGTGGAGCACAACCTGTGGGCCTACTCAACGCCCGTGGAGCTGCAGTTTGCCTGCAAAGACCTGGCCGACCGCTCACTGGGCTACGGTGTGCCGGGCGTGATCGTGGACGGGACGGACGCGAACCAGGTTTATGACGCAACGCATGAGGCGGTCGAGCGCGCCTATCGCGGCGAGGGCGCTTCATTCATTGAGGCGAAGCTGATGCGCATGAAGGGTCACGCCATGCATGATGCGGCGACTTACGTTCCGCCCGAGGTGAAGGAGTACTGGAAGCGGCGCGATCCGATTCTACGCATGGAGCATTACCTGATCGAATGTGGCTGGCTGACGGCAGAAGAGGCGAAGAAGATCCACGCCGAGGTAGACACGCTGATGGAAGAGGAGCGCGCGTTCGCCGAGGCATCGCCTATGCCCGATCCGGCGGATGCAGGAACCGATGTGTACTTCGACAACGCAACGGAGATCCCGCTCAAGTACGGCGAAGTGAAGGTGCAGAACGCGAACGCGAGCGCAAAGCTGGCCGAGTCCAGCGCGACCACGCATTACAAATAAGACCGCGAAGAAACGCGAGGACAAACTCAGCAATGGCAGCAGTTACGTATTTAGAGGCGATCCGCCAGGGCCTGTGGGAAGAGATGGAGCGCGACCCGCGCGTCTTCGTGATTGGCGAGGATGTGGGCGTGTACGGCGGCGCATTCAAGGTAACGGAAGGCTTTCTGCAGCGATTCGGCACGGAGCGCGTGGTGGATACGCCGATCTCCGAAATGGCAATTGCAAGCGCCGCCTATGGCGCGTCGCTGACCGGGTTGCGGCCGGTGGGCGAGTTCCAGTTCATGGACTTCATCAGCTCGGCGCATTCACAGATCGTGCAGATACTGGCAAAGAGCAATTACCGCTGGGGCGCACCGGCACCGCTAGTGCTGCGCGGACCGTCGGGCGGCGGGGTGAGCGGGGGCCCGTTCCACTCGCAGAATCCGGAGATGTTCTACGTGCACACGCCGGGGCTGAAGGTGATCTGCCCGGCGACCGCGCGCGATGCGAAGGGACTGATCAAGTCGGCGATCCGCGACAACAATCCCGTGCTGTTCTTCGAGCACAAGTACTTGTACCGGCGGGTGAAGGAAGAACTGCCGACGGAAGATTACACGGTCGAAATTGGCAAGGCGCGGATCCATCGCGAAGGGAAGCATGTCTCCGTGATCACCTACGCGGCGATGGTCTACGTGGCCGAGCAAGCCGCGCACATCCTGGCAAAGGAAGGCATCGAGCTGGAGATTCTGGACCTCCGCACCCTGCTGCCTTTGGATAATGCGGCGATTGCGGCGACGGTGGAGAAGACCAACCGCGTGATCATCCTGCACGAAGATACTAAGACCGGGGGCATCGCGGGCGAGATTGCGGCCATCATCAACGAAGAAGCTTTTGACGCGCTGGATGCGCCGATTGCGCGCATCGCGTCGCTGGATGCGCCGGTGCCCTTCTCACCGCCGCTGGAAAAGGCCTTTCTGCCGAAGGTGGAAGACGTGGTGCGTGAGGCGCGGCGGCTGGTGGCGTATTGAGCAGGGACGCGAAGAAGATTCGCTAGCTTTATGATCGAAATGTAGTGCTTAGCGGCCAACGCGCCGTGTGAATGGGAAGGCGGAACGAAGAGATGCCGACAGATGTCATCATGCCCCAGATGGGCGAGTCGATCTTTGAGGGGACGATCACGAAGTGGCTGAAGAAGCCCGGCGACACCGTCCAGCGGGACGAACCGCTGTTTGAGATTTCGACCGACAAGGTAGACGCGGAGATCCCGGCGCCAGCGAGCGGGACGCTCTCCGAGATCAAGGTGGATGCCGGAAACACAGTGCAGATCAATACCGTCGTTGCCGTGATCGGCGAAGGCGATGGGGCGGTGGCGAGCAAGCCGGCCGCTGCGGCGCCGAAGCAGGAGCCTGCAAGGGAAGAGAAGAAGCAGCCCGAGCCCCCCAAGGCTGCTCCTGCTCCGGCAGCGCCTGTCCAGGCTGCGAGTTCGAGTGGCGGCGGCACAGATGTGGTGATGCCGCAGATGGGCGAGTCCATCTTTGAAGGCACGATCACGAAGTGGCTTAAGAAGGTGGGCGACAACGTGCAGCGGGACGAGCCGCTGTTCGAGATTTCGACCGACAAGGTGGATGCGGAGATTCCCGCGCCGGCGAGCGGCACGCTTTCGGAGATCAAAGTCGAAGCTGGGAACACCGTGCAAATCAACACCGTTGTTGCAGTGATCGGCAGTGGGGCCGCGAAGGCGAGCGCTCCCGCGGCTACGACCACAACTACCGCGGCACCGGCTGCTCCGGCCCCCTCTGCTGCGCCTGCGGCTGAATCCTCTGCTGCGGCCTCGCATGGCGAACGGCTGCGCTCGTCGCCGCTGGTTCGCAAGATCGCGAAGGAACATCAGCTCGACCTGCGCCAGGTCCCAGGCACGGGATCGAGCGGCCGCATCACCAAGGACGATGTGCTGCAGTACATCGAGAAGGGTGGTACGAAGACTCCTGCTGCGGCTGGTCCTCCCGCGCCAGCTCAAACGGCCGCTGCCGCGCCGAAGCCTGCTGCAGTGGCGGCTCCGGTGGCCGGTCCGCAACCTGGCGAGCTGGTGCCGCTCTCGCGCATGCGCTCGATCATCGCCCAGCGCATGGTCGACTCGAAGCGCACCAGCGCGCACGTGCACACGGTCTTCAAGGTCGACCTGACACGCATCGTGAAGATCCGCGAGAAGGAGAGGGCAAAGTACGAGCAGCGCAATGGCGTGAAGCTCACCTACATGCCGTTCATCACGCGTGCGGTAGTGGCCACGTTGCGCAAAATGCCGATCGTCAATGCGTCGATGGAAGGCGATGCGATCCGCTATCACCAGAATGTGAATGTCGGTATTGCGGTGGCGCTCGATTGGGGACTCATTGTGCCGGTGATCAAGCAGGCGGAGGACAAGAGCTTCCTGGGTATCGCGCGCTCCATCGCTGACCTGGCGGAACGTGCGCGCGCGAAGAAGCTGAAGCCGGACGAGGTGGGCTCTGGCACCATCACGATTACGAATCCGGGTATTTTCGGCGAGCAGTTCGGCACTCCGATCATCAATCAGCCGGAATCAGCCATCCTGGGCGTCGGCGGTCTTTTCAAGGAGGCCGCGGTCCTGACCGACAAAGACGGCAACGATTCCATTGCGATCCGCAGCATTATCCGGCTAACGCTGGGCTTCGATCATCGGATCATCGATGGAGCCGATGCCGGCAAGTTCATGGCTGAGTTGAAGAAGTATCTGGAGAACTGGTCGGAAGAGATCGGCTGATCTCAAACAAATGGAAGCAACCGGCGGCCTTCGGGTCCGCCGTTTTGTTTAGAGGCGGCTCTTGGCTTCGAGCACGCGCTGCACTGCCTCTTCCGGCGTATCGCCAATTGCAGAGAGATGGCCCATTTTTCGGCCGGGACGCGCCATATGCTTTTCGTAGAGATGGAGGCGCACGCTTTCCACTTCGAGCGCGCGATCGAAATGCGGCTGGCCATCGGCCCAGACATCGCCCAGCAGGTTCGCGATTGCGGCGGGCCGAAGGACGTCTGTGCTGCCCAGCGGAAGATCACATACCGCGCGCACGTGCTGCTCAAACTGGCTGACAACGCAGGAACGCTCGCTGGCGTGGTAGCTGTTGTGCGGGCGCGGTGCAAGCTCGTTGATCAGAAGCGCTCCCTGCTGCGTGACGAACATCTCCACCGCGAGGATCCCTTCTAACTCCAACTTTTCGGCAAGCGAACACGCGATACGTTGCGCCTCTGCTTCCATCGCCGGAGGAATCGAAGAGGGAATCACGCTCCAGGCGAGAATCTGGTTTTCATGATGATTGGTTGCGGAGGGGAAGGACTTGAGAGCGCCAGAGGGCGTCCGCGCGACCAGCACCGAAATCTCGCGCTCCAAGGCGATGGCCTGCTCGGCGATGCACGGGCGCTGCCCCAGCGAGCGCCAGGCCAAGTCAGCGTTTTCGCCACCGCGCGGGGTGATGCGGAGCTGGCTGCGCCCGTCGTAGCCGCCGCGGGCGCTCTTCACGAAACAATCGCGGCCGAATGCATCGAGCGCGGCTCTCATGTTGTCGAGGGAGCGAATGGAACGGAACGGGCCTACAGGAAACTCCCGCGCGGCAAGCCATTCCTTCTGCACAATGCGGTCCTGGATGATGGCGAGCAGTGCTTCACCGGGCCGCACAGGCGCATAGCGTTGCGCAGCACGCAGGGCATCCAGCGAAAGCTGCTCGATCTCGAGTGTCACCACATCGCACCCGCGAGCGAGATCTGCCGCGGCCTTCGCATCGTCCCAGGAGCCTTCAAAGCAGGCGTCGACGACGAATCGCGCGGGACATGACGGATCAGGGTCCATCACCTGCACACGGTAGCCCAGCGACCGCGCTGCCATGGCGGTCATGCGTCCAAGCTGCCCACCGCCGAGGATGCCAATTGTTGCGCCGGGAAGAATCGCGCTCACAGTGGAAGCTCTTCTGCGAGCACCTCGCGCATGCGACCTTCACGCCAGGTCTTCAGACGTTGACGCAGCGCAGGGTCCTCGTTGGCAAGAATCTCTGCGGCTAGCAGCGCCGCATTGGCTGCACCGGGCCGTCCAATAGCCAGCGTGCCGACGGGTACGCCCTTTGGCATCTGCACAATCGAGAGCAATGCGTCTAACCCTTGCATCGATGTCGCTGGCACGGGCACTCCAAGCACCGGCACCAATGTCTTGGCGGCGAGCATGCCCGGCAAATGAGCCGCGCCGCCAGCCGCGGCGATGATCACTTTCAATCCCCGGCTCTCCGCCTCGCTCGCATATTGAAAGAGCAGATCCGGTGTCCTGTGTGCAGACACGATCCTCGTCTCCGCTGGTATTTCAAACACGCGCAGAAGCTCGACACACGGCTCCATCGTCGCGTAATCGCTTCTGCTGCCCATCACAACACCCACCAGAGTTGAGCGCACCATCGTCGCATTAGAGCATTTTTCCTGTTGTTGTGCACAGCGGGGCTTCCCCCGGCCTGGCCTTCATTACGGAAAGTCCACCAAGCTGTTGCTGGCCGATCCACGTCTACAGGAAAAATGCTCTAGACGGCGCGCGCTCAGCAGCGATTCATTCAGCGCGGCCGAAGCCATTCAACGACAAGCTGCAGCAGCGTAAAGAGTAGTCCGAATGCCCCAGCAAAGCCCTTCACGCGTTGCACGCTCAATTCATGACGCTCTACTCGTTCCTCGAGCAGACTAAGGCGCCCCGGTTGGCCATCACCCAACAAGGACGCCATCTGACTCTTCATCACACTCAGGTCGGCCAGCACCTGTGCCTCAAACGTACTCATCATGTCCATACCACTTCCACTCATACCTCGTCTCATTGCGTAGCTGCGCTCACAAATATGGCGCTGGAAAACCGGGAGTAATTTGGCGGCGTGGCACCGTCATACATCCGAACGTAGTAGCGCTCCACCGGCGCCTCGCGAACGATAGTGAAATTCGGCACCGGACTGCGCAGCACCAGGTCGGCCCCGTCGCCTGCGCCGAATTTCCAATCGCTGCGGCGCACCTCAAACCCGCCGCCGCTTGGAGCCGTTAAACTCGCCTGCACCTGAATTTGCGAGGTGCTTACGCTGATGACCGAAAGATCGCGCGCAGAGACCAGAGCCGTAGAACTTGTCAACGCAGTGGGCGGCAGCCAGGCGTTCAAAGGAGCGCCCTCTTTCATCTTTAGCGAAAGTGCCTCAGCCCACTCATTGGCAAACGCCACCGTGTAGCTGAGCAGTTCTGGAACGCAGGAGGTGGAGCGAATTTGTACGCTGCGCACCACGAGTTCAGTCGAAAGGTCGGCGGATGGTGCGTATACCTGCAGCAGATCGCCCGGCCATATATCCGCGATCTGGTGCGGATTCCAGCACGCATATGTTCCCTTCCACGCACCTTCCGACCATGTCGACGTGGCCAGTAGCGCCAGTGCAGCATTCTCGCAATCGGCGGAGGTACGCGTGACCGGATGCTCTGCAGTCAGGATCAAGCTGCTGACCGGAGAGAATGTGGGCGCCGTCATGCGCGTAACCGCGCGTCCACCGATTCGATAGTTTACCCGTATCACAGTGCCCGAAGCGGGCACATTGCCGGGATAAAAGCTCATCCTGCCGATGCTCGTGACCTTCGCCTGTGATGTTTGCCCGCTGGCGCCAAGACGCTGAGTAGCCGCGGCCGATCCGCTCGCTGTGCAATTTACCCAGACGTCTCCCGGTCGCGTCAATTCAAAACTCGCAATGCTGCCCAGAAAGCTCAAGCTGTCTACCACCACCGGTGTGCAGCTGGCCGGTGCTTGCGTCAGCGAGCCGTCGTATAGCACGATGACCGGGAACTGTGCTCCCCCGGTCGTCTCCTGCACTTCCATCACCAGGTCAGCTCCCGCGGTTAATGTCTGGCCACCCAGTTGAACTGGACCATTCTCCCCACCTGCCCTGTAAGTTTGAAGCGCACGTTGCCGGTCCCTGCAATGGAAGCGCAGCCGAAGTGTGTAGGTGTGACCGGGTTGAAGTGTCGTGGTCACGCCGGCTTCCACACCGAGCACGATCGGCGCCACAACCGTGCTCGTGCCGCTCGGCCGCACATGAAAGGCTGCCGTCAGATTCGCAGGTCTCACCGTGCCCGCAGATAGCCCGGCGACGTATCCTTCTCCCAGATTATCGACTTCCAACCCAGTAAGCTCGATCAGCAATACGCCGCCCATTTCGACAGCATCCACGGCGACCACGCTGCTGGCGGCACCTGCACCTTGGCTGCTGCCCAGCGTCAGCCCGCGACTGGTAAGTGAAACGTGACCGCCTTCGTCGAAAGTCACCCACCGCCGTGTATCTACCGTGCTGCCGGTGAAGGTATCGAAAAGCAGCGTCGCCTTTTCCATAAAAGGCGCTTCACTCAACTGATAAATCGAAGTGATCCCATCGCCTTCGAAGATCTCCGTTACATACGCCTGTGGCTCCTCGTTGCCGCATACCGTCACATCGTTCACGGCAAGGCGGCTGCGCTCGCCTTTGAAAGCACTGCGATTGAAACTCCCGTCGCTCTCCGCCAACGTATGCACCAGGTCCCCGACATTCTCGAGCAGCACGGCATTATTCACGACGCGATAACTGGCACGGGCAGCATTTGCAAGCGCGCCGACATTCGCGGACCAGCTCTTGCCCGCCCGTGGCTGAAAACCACCGATGCGAATCGACGTGGCGTCACCGCTCACCGCGAGTGACTGTGTTGTGGCCCGCCCGGTTATTTTTGTCAGTAATTCGGTCACCGGAGTAGCGACACACTCAATCGTCTTCTCGCTTACTCTGGCGTCGAGAATCACCTCGTCGCTTAAGCACGAGAGCTGCAGCACATAGTTCGGACCGGCCGTTCCCATCCCCGCATACGACCGGGCAGGGGCGGCGATCGTATACCCGGTGAAGAGAACTACTTCGTTATCGGCGGTCACGACGACGTGCGCTCCACCCGGAGGCACGGGCAGGCTCTCCTGCGCCACGTTCAATGTGCAGCTACTTGGCTGGTTCAACTTCCGCTCAATCGTTAAAGGTGCAGCCCCGCTGAGCGAACTCGTGTAGTCCAGCGCGCCGCTTCCATCAAGATTGTCGATCGTGATCTTCACGTTTTCCTGCTTTCTTCGCGTTCGGCAAACTCACAGCGGATAATCATCGGCGCGATCGTGATGAAGCGCACCTCACCTCAACCGGCTGAGAAAGTACAGAACCGTCCCGCTCTATATCTCGGCCGTTGCACTTGGCAGGTAAGTGCGGTAGCAGCACACCTGTGACCCATCTATCGGATCGAGAACGGGAAGAGCGATAAAGCGGCCACACAGCAACACGTCAGAGAGCGGCGTTGTTATCGGAACGACGGCTTCTCCGGCTCCACCCATCGTCTGCAGACGCGGATAGTAAAAGAACAGTGCATCCCCCTGTTCGCCCTGCATGCAAAACAGCCCAGACCACTCTTGGAAGAAAGTGCCGCCTTCTCGATCCTCGAACGCGACCACCGATTGTGCCTGCATTCCTTGCGCCGGCGTGCCGGCGAGCAGAGGCTCTGCAAGCTGCAGCCCGCTCGCCGTTATCGCGGTCACGCGTGCAACATTCAGTGTCATCCGGCGAATCCAGTGCGGATCGCCGCCACTAAGTGCCGTCGCCACGTATGCTGCTGACCCTCCAGCGCCGATGTAACCCGTCTGGCCGCTATAATCCGCATCCACAGCAATGATGTCTCCAGCCTGGATTGTGCTGCCCCCATTTGGAGTGCTCAGAAATGTCGCCGTAGAGTTCGCCGCTGCGATCGCAACCGGATTTGCAGCAGCTTTCAGCACATTGATCTGTTGAGCGCCGCCGCTGAGCGCCATGGTCAACTTGGACCAGCGCTCGAATGTCATACTCAGGGTCGCGCCTACGTTCTGCCGAGCCTGGAATAGAACCGTGCCTGGCGCTCCGCTCTCCACCACCTGCATCTTCGTCCCGGAGGTTCGCGTAAACCCATGGATCCATCCCAGATCCACCCATGGGGTTGGCGGCGTGTCCGGATCGAAAGCGGCCGCTGCTGTCCCGTCGAATGCAGTCGGCGTAGCCGTGAGCCGATTGACCGGCGCAAAATAGCCGCGTACTCGACGCACCGAAGGTGGAAGGCCCGGCTGCATCACCAATGCTGGTGTACTCATAGCTCTCCTGTCTCCTGGTAGTCCATCACCGTAATTTCAGCTTTGCGTAACATGCGGTCACGCTCGCGCGTCACCGGTCCAAGTACCGGCCCAGTCCACGACACA
>JBJMGC010000113.1:0-10294 GCA_045808105.1 Acidobacteriaceae bacterium
AGGCGCGTGAAGCGGATCGTGACATTGCTGCCGGCAAGTATCGCGGGCCGCTGCACGGGCTGCCCTGGGGAGCGAAGGACCTGCTGGCGGTGAAGGGCTATCCAACGACGTGGGGCGCGGGCGGCTTTGAGCATCAGAGTTTTGATGAAGATGCGGCCGTGGTGAAGCGGCTGGATGCGGCGGGCGCAGTACTGGTGGCGAAGACCTCGCTGGGTGCGCTGGCCATGGGTGACAAGTGGTTCGGCGGACGTACCCGCAATCCATGGAACCCGAAACAGGGCTCGAGCGGCTCGTCGGCGGGCTCGGCATCGTCCGTTGCGGCGGGCTGTGTCGCGTTTGCGATTGGCTCGGAAACGTTGGGCTCTATTTCATCGCCGTCGACGCGCTGCGGCGCGACAGGGCTGCGGCCTACCTTCGGCTTTGTCCCGCGAACGGGTGCCATGGCGCTGAGCTGGACAATGGACAAGCTCGGTCCGCTCTGCCGTGCGGTGGAGGATTGCGCCATCGTGCTGGAAGCGATTCATGGCCCGGATGGGAAAGACCTCGCGACGCGCGACGCCAGCTTTTCATGGAACGCAGAGTTTGATTGGCGCACGTTGCGCGTGGGCTATCTGAAGGATGCGTTCGAATCAGAGCATCCCGAGGAGCCGACAAAGCCGCCGGGTTCTGAGACGGAGATCGAGAAACAGAAGCGGTTGAAATCAGAGCGGGATCGAGCAGCCGCGCGTGCGCGCCGTGCATACGATCGCCGCTACGAGCTCGCCGCGCTGGACAAGCTTCGCGCGATGGGCATTGATCTGAAACCGGTCGCGCTGCCCAAGCTGCCGTATGGGGATATGTCACCGCTGCTGACCGCAGAAGCTGCCGCAGCATTCGATGAGCTGACGATGAGCGGGCGTGACAAGCTGCTCACCGAGCAGAGTCCGGATGACTGGCCGAATCTCTTTCGAGTGTCGCGCTTCTATCCGGCGGTTGAATACATTCAGGCGAACCGCGCGCGCACGCTCGCGATCCAGCAGATGGCCACGCTCTTTCAGCAGGTGGATGTGATCGTCACGCCGAGCGGCGGTGACCAGCTGGTGGCGACGAACCTCACCGGGCATCCCGCAGTGATTGTGCCCAACGGCATTCGCGGCGACGATGCGCCTGTACCGCCCAGCGTGGACGAAGGCGAGGATGATGCGATCGGTGGCCCGGGCACACCGGTGAGCCTTACGTTTCTTGGCGGCTTGTATCAGGATGCGAAGCTGTGTGCATTCGCGCGCGCATATCAGGAGGCGACGGGCTTCCAGAAGCTCCATCCGAAGCTCGGATGAAAGAGAAAAGGCGGCGAGTTTAGTCGCCGCCTGACGTTTGCCGCAGTTTTTACTGCTTTATCCAGACCTGAGTGATCGGTTCGTTAGTCTTTGCGGGCGATCCAATTTCCGTGAACTTCTTGCCGTCCGCCGACAAGGTCATCGTGCTGTGATAGACCGTCTCTCCATTCATCTTCTCCACCAGCTTGAGTGCGCGGGGAGAGGAACGAACGAGCGCGATGGTGAGACCCTTGGGCACGGTCGGTCCCTCCGGCGCGTAATCCTTGCCGTCCAGCTTCGCATCCAGCACGCCCTTGATCGCAGGAATGTCCCAGGAAAGCTCATTGCGTCCCTTCTCCGCGATCTTGTAGATCTGTTCCTCGTTCACGCTGGCCTTGGTACTCTTCCAGCTTCCTACCAGACCATGCCCTTCGATGCCGCTGATCCGCTTGTATTCGGCAGTGTCATCGAATGATTTGCCGTCCGGCCGCGTGCCCTTGCCTTCGATTTTCAGGCTCTTGCCATCCGGCGCGATGGTCCACGTATCGGTACCCACGTCGACGCCATTCGCAGTTGTATGGCTCTGGTAGGTGTTGTCGTCCACCTTCTTCCAACTCACCTCGTCGCCGGCCCAGGTCTTCACCGGGTTTCCGTCCAGTTTGAACTTAGTGGTGTGACCGCCGGAGGTATACATCATCTCCCCACCTGCGCCTGAGGCAAAGTGGACGGTGTCGCCAGTGAGTTTGCTTTGGGATGGGTCCATTTTCCAGGTGCCTGTCCAAGGGCTTTCTGCGAGCGCAGTGCCGACAGCAGCCAGCATGGCGATCGCGACGACCAACGAGTACCGTTTACGCATGAATTTCTCCTGACCTGCGGTTTCCGGGGGAAAGGACAATAGCGGCGTGCGTCGCGGATCGGGCAAAGAATGGGCCACGGACGTGCGCGGGGAGCCAGCAGGAGAATGCGCTCAGCGATAAATGAATGGCAAGCTTATTCGCAAAGAGAGGGCACTGCAGACAGAAATGGCTGCTGCAGGAATCGCAGCAGCCATGTGTGAGGACCGAAGAACTGGAGCTGGTTTAGATATCCTGGTTAGATATCGAGGTTCTTTACATCCAGCGCATTTTCTTCGATGAACTTACGGCGCGCGTCGACATCTTCACCCATCAGCGTGGTGAAGATCTCTTCGGTGGCGGCCAGATCCTCGAGCCTGACGGAGAGCAGCGTGCGCCGGTCCGGATCCATCGTCGTCTCCCATAGTTGCGGAGCCGTCATCTCGCCCAGTCCCTTGTAGCGCTGGACCTGATAGTCGCGGCGGCCCTGCTCGATGACGTATTCGAACAGATCGCGCGCGGTCTTCTTTTCGACCGGCTCATGCGGATTGCGCGGTGCCTTGCGTGCGGCCTTCGCGGTGAGCGCTTCTCCGGTTTCGGTATCGGAGCCGTCCTGCGCCACGATTTCCTCGACTGTTTCCTCCGCAGCAGCTTTGCCCTTGGCCGCATATTCGATGAGGAATGGCGGCGCCAGTTCGTCCTTGATCTGCGCGTGCTTCGCCATCATCTGGCGATACTCCGGTGCCGAGGCCAGTGCCCAGTCCACCCGGCGCAACGCACCCTGCGCATCGGTGAAGGAGACAGACCAAGTCTGGTGCTCTTCATCGAGTGCAGGCTCAATGACATCCTTGAACTGATACGTCTTCTTCATCGCGGTGAGCGCCTTATGCAACTGCGCCAGCTTGCTGGGCACCTTGCCGTCGGATGATTCAAAATCGCCGCGGCGTATCAGCTCGAGCTTCGCCAGCAATGAGGTGACCTCTTCGTTGCGAATGCGCTTGTCGACCTTCTCGAAGAAAGCGAGATAGTCGTTGAGCTGGCCCATGAAGCGGGTGAGCGCAGCGCCTTCCAGGTGCTGGTGTGCGCCATCCGCACCGTAACGGATCACCATGCCGTCAGACGCGCGCTTCACCATCACCTTCACGAACTCGCGATCGTCCTTGATGTACTGTTCGAACTTGCCTTTCTTGATGCGATAGAGCGGCGGCTGCGCAATGTACACGTGACCGCGCTTGATCAGCTCCTGCATGTGGCGGAAGAAGAAGGTGAGCAGCAGGGTGCGAATGTGCGAGCCGTCCACGTCGGCGTCGGTCATCAGGATGACCTTGCCGTAGCGCAGCTTGGTGGGATCGAAGTCGTCCTTGCCGATGCCGCAGCCCAGCGCGGTGATCATGGCGCGAATTTCTTCATGGCCCAGCATCTTGTCGTAGCGGGCCTTCTCCACGTTGAGGATCTTGCCCTTCAGCGGCAGGATGGCCTGGAACTTGCGATCGCGTCCCTGGCGTGAAGTGCCGCCGGCGGACTCGCCCTCGACAAGGTAGAGTTCGCAGCGGTCCGGATCGCGCTCGGAGCAATCGGAGAGCTTGCCGGGCAGGCCGCCGCCATCCAGCGCGCCTTTACGCCGGGTGAGGTCGCGCGCCTTGCGTGCAGCTTCGCGCGCGCGCGAAGCTTCGATCGCCTTGTTGATGATGCGCTTCGCGATCGGCGGGTTCTGCTCCAGAAATCCCCCGAGCTTCTCGTTCACGAATGCCTGCACCGTGCCCGCGATGTCCGAGTTCAGCTTGCCCTTGGTTTGCCCTTCGAACTGCGGCTGCGACAATTTCACGCTGATCACGGCCACCAAGCCTTCACGCACATCGTCGCCGGAGAGGTTCTCCTTCATGTCCTTGAAGAGGCCGAGCGACTGGCCCGCGCTGTTGATGGTGCGGGTGAGCGCAGTGCGAAAGCCGGAGAGGTGAGAGCCGCCATCCACGGTGTTGATGTTGTTGGCGAATGAGAAGACGGTCTCGGAGTAGCTGTCGTTGTACTGCAGCGCGATGTCGATCTCAACACTATCGCGGGCAGCCTCCATGTGGATGGGCTTGTCGTGCAGTACCTGCTTGCCCTTGTTGATGTGCTTGACGAATTCGGCGATGCCGCCCGCGTAGCGGAACTCGGCACGCTTCGCTTCGCCGGTCTTCGCATCGGTCACGCGCTCATCGGTGAGCGTGATCAACAGGCCCTTGTTCAGGAAGGCGAGCTCGCGCAGGCGCTGCGCTAGCGTGTCGTAATTGAATTCCGTGACGGTAAAGATCGACTTATCGGGAAGGAAGTGGATCTTGGTGCCGCGTCGCTTTGTCGTGCCGGTCTGCTTCAGCTTGGTGGTAGGCAGCCCCTTCGCGTATTCCTGCTCATAGGTGTGCTCACGCCAGATCTCGACTTCGAAGGCCTGACTCAGGGCATTCACGCACGAGACGCCGACACCGTGGAGGCCACCGGAGACTTTGTAGTTGGATGAATCGAACTTACCGCCTGCGTGCAGCTTGGTCAGCACCACTTGGACCGCCGGTAGTACTTCGCCCCCCGGCAGTGTCATGTCGTCGACCGGGATACCGCGGCCGTCGTCGATCACTGTGATCGAGTTGTCGAAGTGAATGATCGTGTCTACGCGCGTCGCGTGCCCGGCGAGCGCCTCGTCCACTGAGTTATCCACCACCTCATAGACCAGGTGATGCAGTCCCATCTCGCCAGTACTACCGATGTACATCGCCGGCCGCAGGCGTACCGCCTCCAGACCCTCGAGCACCTTGATATTGCTTCCGGTGTAACTGCCGTTCTTCGAGGGTTTTGCTTGCTGTTCTTCGGGTGGGAGTATTGCTGCTGCGATCTCTTTAGTGGACATGAAACTCCGTAGTGCCCCAGGGCCGTTGCGCAAGTGTGGATCAGCCGATTAAGTAGCTGTATCCAAAAGACTTGAGCTAGCCCGGTAAGTAACTCTATTCTATCACGCGCAGGGCTCTTCCAGGTGCCTGGGAAGGTGCTTCTTCGCAGTGCAAAATCAGTGCTTTGCGGCGGATTTCGCGGGCCAGCTGCCGGCATTCTTCGCCCCGGGTAGAGATCACCCGTTGGAGACCACAGTAACGCTCCATCGTTACTCCAAAACGTTGGCGTCACGTTGAGGCGCATGCTTGCGGCGGTCTATCTTCAGAGGAGCAGGATGTTTTCCCCCTTTGCCCAATCCGCGCTCGTCTGGCTGCAAGGTGTCACTGTCCTCGAGACGGTGCTGCTGCTGGCTGCCTACGTCTGCGTCCTGCGCAAGGACCGCACCTATCCTGCCATGCGTGCCTTCCTGCTGGTAAATGCCATCGGCGGGATTCTGGTGTGTACGCTGCTCGGATTTCCCGGTCTGCTGGCCGGCAGTGAACTGACGGTTTATTGCGCGCTCGTCTGGCTGGCCTACGGCGCCTCCGGCGTGTTGACCTTCTTCACCGCGCAGCAGATCTTTCGCGATGCATTGGAACCGCTGCCGGGATTGCGCCGCTTGGCGCTGGTGGCCTTCCGCTGGGTTGCCGTGGTTTCTGTCGCCGTCTCCGTAGTGCCGGCCATCGTGCCGCTGGTCCTGCGTGCGCACCCGCTCGAGATCACGACCTTGCAGGTGATGCGCTGCGTCAGCGTCCTGGAGTTCTGCCTGGTGACCTTCCTCCTGCTCTCCGCGCATGCGCTGGGCATCTCCTGGCGCAGCCGCATCGTGGGCATCACGCTCGGCTTCGGCTTGCTCGCGATGGTTGATACGGTCTGCTTCATGTTCCTGCTGCGCTCCTTCTCGCATCTCCTGCCGTGGCTGCTGGTACGGGAGACGGGCAGCGCGATCGCCGCATCGGTCTGGCTGGCCTACCTGCTGAAGAAGGAGGAGCCGAAGCGCACGGCTGTCGCGCTGAAGAACAGCACGCAGTTGCAGAAATGGAATGAGATCGCGGTTGCGCTGGGCAAGCCGGTTCCGCACGTCGCTCTCGGCCAGCCTGAACCGTCGGTCTTCTTCCTGCAGGATGTGGAGCGCGTGGTGGACCGCGTGCTCAGCCGGAACGAAATGGACTCCGGCGCCCGCTGATTCAGCCTCCCGATTCGCAAAATACGAAAGCCAGGGCGAAGTGCCCAGGCTTTTCTGTCCCTGGATGTGACTCACATGGAGACGGTTGTTTATGCGGTGGTCAGCTCCCACGGCTCCTTCACTTCCGAAGGCTCGATGGAGACGAAGCGGCCGCTCTTGCCTTTGTCCTGGAACTTGATCTTGCCGGTGACCTTGGCGAAGAGCGTATCGTCGCTGCCGCGGCCGACATTCAGGCCTGGCTTGATGCGGGTGCCGCGCTGCCGCACGATGATCGAACCGCCCGACACGACCTCGCCGGCAAACCGCTTGACGCCGAGCCGCTGTGCATTGGAGTCGCGGCCATTCTTGGAACTGCCTAAACCTTTTTTGTGTGCCATCTGTTCGTCCTCTGAACCTTGTGCCTGTATCGCCGGTTATTGCATTGCCGAAGGGCTTCACCATTGCTGGTGATGGGCTTCACTTCCGAGCGGGTTTTTACGTTTCGGACCGGTAGGTGGTGCCGTCGACTTCGATCTCGTTGATGCGCACCTGGGTGAATGCCTGCCGGTGCCCTTGCAACTTCTTGTACTGCTTCTTCCGCTTGTAGTGGAAGACCAGGATCTTTTCGCCGCGGCCGTCGCCCAGCACCGTCGCCGTTACCTTGGCGCTCTGGGGCTTGTTGAGGGCGCCTTCAGCGGTGGAGGCGGCCAGCACCTCGCTGAACTCGATCGTCTCGTTGGGCTCGGCTCCAGCCTTTTCGATGCGCAGCACATCTCCAGGCGCCACGCGATACTGCTTCCCACCAGTGCGGATCACCGCGTACATAAAACCTCCACAGCCCCACAGGCGGGAGCCGGAAACTCAAAGTCAGTTGGGCGGATACATGCTTACACTCGCGCACTGCTCATTACCGGAAAACCGGGCAACGAATCAGAACTGCGGTTGGGGCCTCTTTGCCGGTCTGATACCAATCAGATATCAAGACGCGTAGAGGCGCAGGCAGGATCGCCGGAACCTATTCAGTCTAGCTGGAGATGCGGCCAGGGTCAACCGCGAGAGAGCGGTTGGCGAGTGTTCCTGTGTTGGGAATTTGGAGTTCCATCCAGCTCGCCCACAGAACCACTCGTGAGCGACAGCAGGCGAGAATTTAAGGGCCTAGCATCCCGCGCCACAGGCCCTATTGCCCGGGACGGCCAGTCCCGCTCTGAAAGAGGTAGACCGCGAGCACCGCGATCAGCGGCTCCAATGGGTGCCGGAAGCGCGCGTGCACCGTCACGAAGTAGTAGACCGCCGGCAAGGTGAGGAAGGCGAACGCGAAGACCCAGGCGCCGTAGACCTTCCGCCGAAGCGCCAACAACAGCCCCAGCAGTCCGGCCGTGCTGATAAAGCCATAGTTCAGGCTGCGGAAGAACCGGGTGGCCAGGTTTCCGCTGGTCGCGGGCACGCCGAACCAGAAGAAATCCAGCCGCTTCAGCGTATTGCGCACAAAGAGCCCGCGATCGGCCCGGATGGTCTGCTTCGCCAGCGCGCCTCGCATCTGCGCATAGCGATGTTCGCCCATCGCGGTGTAGAGCCGAAGCTGCCGCGGGTCCTTGGCCGGATGGTCGTACTCCATCAGCAGGCCGGTCGCGCCGGGGCAATTGCCCAGACAGAGCTCCGCGCCGAAATTCGCTCGCAGCGGAACGAAATGGTGGAAGGCGCGCGTATTGCGCACCACCCAGGGGGCCAGAACCGCGAGGAAGACCAGTGCGCTCAGGGTGGCACCGACAAACCCGCGCTGCAGGCTACGAGCATCGCCAGTCAGGATCCAGATGCCGGCGAAGGGCAGAAAGAGCACCAGGGCGGGGTTGGCGAGTGCAATTGCACCCCAGACAAGCCCGAAGAGCACCCAATCGCGGATCGCGAAGCGCGCCGGCCGGTCCGGGAAGCGCTGGTGCATGCGCAGGGCAAGCGCAACGGCGCAGGTGAAGAGCAGGGTGCTCAGGCTGGTCTCCCACACCCAGCGAACCGCATACTGCATGGCTGCCGGATAGAGCGCCCACAGCCAGACGGCCCATCGGCGGATGCTGGCGGCGCGGCGGCCTTCGAGGTCGGCGAACGAGCGCTGCGCGATGGCCGCGATGGGATAGACCGTCAACGCGCTGAACAAGGAGTTCAGGGTGAGCAGGATCCAGGCGGAGGCGGCGGTATAAACGCCGGTGAGCTTGAAAACAAAGGCGATCAGGAGCGGGTAGAGCGGTGTGACCCAGGCCGTGGGGCCGGTATGGCCGAGGAAGGGATCGGCATAGCCGTGACCGGTGGCCAGTGCGCGAGCGATGCGGCCCATCTCCCATCCGTACTCGAAGTGATCGGGGAAGGGCCGGATGCGATAGGTATGGGCGAAGGTAAGGTAGGCCACGCGCACCAGCAAGGCGGCCCAGAACGCAGCTCTGACCGGGTGCTTCGCCAGCGTTGTCTCGCTTGCGCGGGGCGGATTGACGTGACTTTCGGTCGAAGGGGTAGAGGGCGGCGAGTTCATGCTGGCTGCTTCCCAGTATGCCGGGAGGAGCGGCAGCAAAACCACGGATGCAGCAAAACCGGCGCAGCAAAACCGCGGATAGCGAAACGCCGCCTCGACGGGCGAAGGCGGCGTTCCCAAAACGTATCCGTTGCCCAAACCTTGCCATCGCTCAGGCAACGGCCCTTGTCAGACAGCGCTGGTCATGCTGGCTTGTGGTTGGAACGAGACCTCCCGCTCAACTGCATGCCAGTGGGCGCGCAGTTCCTGGTTGAATTCGGCCCAGCGTTCCTCGGGAAAAAAGATTCTGGCGCCCAGGAACTCGACGCGACGCCGCGTTCCTGGGATTGTGTCGGCCAGCCAATGCGACCATTTCACATCGAAATAGACATCGTCCGTTCCCCAGACGATGAGCGTTGGCGCCTCGAGCGACTTCAACCGCGTTTCAATAGCGAGCGTGTGCTTGTTATCGAAGCCTGCAAGGAAGCGTTCGAGGTCGCGGATGCGCTGGGCGGTCCTGACCAGCGGCCGCAGGTATATTTCGATGCTCTCGTCGGGCAACTGCTCCGGATGCTCATAGGCCGGCCCCAGCGCCTGCGGAGAACGATAGATGCCTTTGTCCGACAGCATTGCATCGAGTGTTCCGCGCAGACCACCTGCTGCAGCCATCGTAAGAAAGGGTTTGAAGGCCTCCGGTGGCCAGTTGTCGTGAGTGTCGCAATCGGTAAGCGTGAGGCTGCGGACGCGATCAGGATGGAGTGCAGCGAAGATCTGCGCAATTCCGCCGCCGCTGTCATTGCCGACCAGATCTACCTGATCAATATTCAAGACATTGAGAAACTCCCTGATCATGTTCGCATTCGCAGTGATAGATACATCCTGATCGGGAGCAATCTCCGTATCGCCATGCGCAAGCAGGTCAACTGCGATGCACCGCCGCATGTCCGACAAATGGGCCAGTTGGTTGCGCCAGAGGTGGCAGTTGAGCAGCACGCCATGGACAAATAGCGCGACTGGTCCGGTGCCCTGCTCGGTATAGCTGATGCGTCCCGACGGAGTATGAACGCTGCGCTGGACTGCGAGTGATTTGTTTGTATTCATGGCTCACGCCCTTCCCGTTGTGGAGGCGTGCGCCTCCCTCAGCTTTTGGGAGCACTCTTCGCAGCACACCTCAACCGCCTTGCCGCCGATCCTGACTTTGATCGCATTTTCATCAAGCTTGCAGTCGCAAGCCGCACAAGTTTTCTCAACCATGACATCTCTCCTGGATACCCGAAGTTCGGGTGTGATTGCAGTAGGCCACGTACGGAGAAAGGGGCGCTGTCGGAATCTTTAGCGATTTGCCGGATCGCGTGTTAATGAGAGATGCGCCGGGCTCAGGGCTGCCAGAAAGTCTCGCGCATCGAAGGCTTCCCCCGCGGCAACCACACCAGTCGTTTTCGCCAATCCGCTGACAACACGTTCAGTCGCTTCCACCACAATCGGCGCGGTGATCGCGTATATGTCTCGTCCGCGTGCTACGATCCGGCGCTTCTCGCTTCCTCTTTGTGCGATCAGGTCCACCAGGAAGATCTGAGATGAGCGCCCGGTCTCGTCTGCCGGC
>JBJMGC010000114.1:0-29015 GCA_045808105.1 Acidobacteriaceae bacterium
ATTTGAAGACCTGGAATGCCCGGACTGCGCCCGCGCCAATCCGCTGCTCAAGGCGGCCGCCGAGCAGTACAAGATTCCCTGGGTGCGCCATGACTTCCCGCTGCCGCAGCACGACTGGAGCTTCCAGGCCGCCGTCAACGCGCGCTGGTTCGATACCAAGAGCAAGACGCTCGGCGACGAGTACCGCGACGCCGTCTTCGCCCATCAGAACGAGATCACCGTCATCGGCAGTGACGGCACTTATGACGGCAGCAAAGGGCTACCCAACCTGCACGCCTTTACAGAGAAGTTCGCCGCCGATCACAAGCTTTCAATGCCGTTCGTGATCGATCCGCAGCAGAAGCTGGCCGCGCTGGTCAAAGCCGACTACGCGCTCGGCCAGAGTGTCGGTCTCCAGCACACCCCGACCATCTGGGTGGTCACGAACCAGACCAAGGGGGCGCCTTTCGTCGAGGTGCTCGACCGGACGAAGCTGTACTCCATGATTGACGAGGCCATGGCGGAGACCAAAGGCAGCGAACCGCAGCGCGCCGCCGTGCACCATCCCCGACACCCGTAAGCGTCATCGGGTTGGCGGCATAGCGCCCTAGAGGGGCCCTTTCCGGGAACGGCCAGTCCTGCTAGCGGGCGGAGGTGCGCTCTACCTTGATGGCCAGCTCACCGGCGTCGGTCTCGTTTGACGCATACATCAGGTCGAAGATGCTTGCTGCCGTCTGCAGCCACTTCTGGCGCGCTGGCAGCCCCCACTGAGTCTCCGGCTCGGGCAGCTTGGAAAACAATCCCTCGATCAGCGGGTGGGTGCCTTCGATGCCCCTCCGCGGATCCTGCTGCGCGACCTTTACCGGAGCAACCGCCGCCCGCTCCAGAATGCGCTCCAGCTCCCGATCATCGCCTCGGCTGCTTTGCTCCGAAGCTTTTTCCTGGGGACGCTCCCCCCGATCCTGCGCGCGAAGCTCTCGCTCGTCGCCGCGATCTGCCTGCCGCGCCTGACCCCGGTCACCGTTGCGCTCCGGATTGCGATCGCTGTTCCGATCGCCGCCACGCTCCGGATTGCGCTCATTCTGATTGCGATCGATGCGGTTCAAATCGTCGTAGGGACCCCGTGCTGCGGTATCCAGTTCGGGGGGTGTCCTGAATGTCGGCATGACTGGGCGATCGCTTCCGAAAAGAGCCATAGACCAGCAATCATGCAGAAATACAACTTCCGGCTCAATGGCACTCTTAGGTGATGGTGGCGGGAAAACCAGTAGCCGATTCGGAACAGTGCGCCGGGGCAAGTCAACGCTAACGCGGTGAAACTCGCATTCCCGGCGCGGAACATCGCGCTTCAGACGGCAACAGAGCGCACGCAATCCGCTTGACGGCGCTTAGTCTTGCAGCCTACAGTCGGCTCACTCCACCGGGTCACAGCACCGCATAACACCGCGCATCACACCATTTGGAAAGGGGCGGCCCATGACCAACTTATTCATCATGATGTTCTTCGGCGTCGCCCTGGTCATCGCCGTTTATTTCACCTGGGTGCTGCTGCGCAACGAAATGGCCGGACGCCCCAAGCCTCCGCCGGACACCTACGACTTCGGTTTCGGACCGCCTCAGCCCGACTCGAAGACCCGACACTAAACCTCTCTTCTGCGGCGCCGCTCTTCTGCAGCAGCTTCCAGCGGATGCCGCTACTCCTGTTGCGACACGTCGATGTGCCCCACAGTACTGCGCCTCCCACCCTCGGGGAGTACCGCGCCCCGCTCGCGCTCGCTACCCTCAGAACATCATGCGTGTGAATATGCGCGTTGCTCTTCGGCTCAAGGTCCTGTCTCTCCTGCTGTGCTCTCCCACTCCACTTCTTGCTGGAGGTCGAGCGAAACCCCACACCATCGGCATTGGCGCCGGAAAACGTGTCGCCTACAGCGTCACGTCGGACCCGGCCGGCGCCGGCGTCGAAGAAAAGACCCTTCACGTGCGCCCGCTCATCGTCGATGACAAGGTCAAGGAATGGACCACCGGCGAGGTGCACGACATCACCGATCGCAGCTTCGTTGTTCGTCGCGCCCTGCGCCTCAATGATGCGCTCCCCGGCGAGAAGGCCGAGCACTGGATATGGCAGCGCGGCCCCTGGATCATGGTCGACCGCACGAACGGCCACGTCACCGCGATAAAGCTGCCCGACTACGATCCTGCCGTCTCGCAGGTCGTCTGGTTTCGCGATGACGCTGCTTACTGCGGCCTGAATTCCGGCGGCCATCAGTTGTACGCCGTGGTCGCGCAGGTCGGCGCGCGGCGACCTATCCTCGCCAAGAAAATCGGTCCCTGGACCCCCACTCCTCCGTCGCCCGATGCCCCGGCTGCGTCCGCTTGCGCGAAAGCCGCCTGGCAGCGCGATCCTCTCCGCGTCAGCTTCACGCCCACCGGCGCTACCGAGCCCATGAACTTTAACCTGGTTGGCCTGTCTGCAGTGCTGGTGGAGGACGGCGACGCGGACGACAGCGCGAGCGCGGCGGCGGGAAGCAACTAGCGAGACGGTACATCGGAATCTCTGCCGTAGCTTTCCGATTTTTCTTCACATGCGCGCCTAAACAAGCGACCATGTCTTCGCCCCGGGGAGACCATTCTCAAGACATGAAGACGAATAGGAAAGCCACGTCTGCGACTGCCATCCAGCAAGCCGAACTGATCCTGCATCTCTACGAGCTGCGACGCGAAACTGTCATGCGCGAAGCCCGCTCCTACATCGGCGGCGAGTTTATGCCCGCATCGGCGGCGGAACTTTTCGAGATCGTCACCACGGGCGGCAAGCACAGTGCATTCGTTCTTCAGGTCTACGGATACTGGGACATGGTGGCCGCCTTCGTCGAGCACGGCGCGCTAGACGCCACACTCATCTTCAACACCTGTCAGGAAATGTACTTTCAATACGCAAAGATCCAGCCGTATCTCGCAGAGTTCCGCAAGAAAATGAACCTGCCCGAGTGGTTGATCAGTGCCGAGCGCGTGATAGAAGGCTCGAAGGCTAGCCGCAAACGGCTCGCCGACATGCAAAGAAGTCTGGCGGCGATCGCCGGCCCACGCGCCGTTCAACCAAAAAAGGCGCGCGCCTAAGGTCGCCCGAGAATCGCGGCGACGCTGCTTGCTCCCGCGGGCGTAGCATCACTTTAGACATGGAATCCCTCGACCAACTCCTGACGATGGCGGAAGCTGCGCATGGCCACCTTTGCGCCGGGCAGATACTCGGCGTGCGCATGGCCATGCTCGGGTGTGAGCGTCTCGGCATCGACGAGCCGCGCGGCCGCGATCGCAAGCGCCTCGTCACCTTCGTTGAAATCGATCGCTGCGCCACCGACGCTATCGGGGTCGTCACCGGCTGCCGTCTCGGCAAGCGTGCGCTCAAGTTTCGCGACTGGGGCAAGATGGCGGCCACGTTTATTGACCTTCCGAGCGAGCACCGCGCCATCCGCATCGCAGCCCGCGAGTCCTCCAAGGACCTGGCCGGCGCTCTGCATCCCGAGATCGATAACAAGAACCAGCAGCAAATGCTGGCCTACCGCGAAGTATCTGACGCTGACCTCTTCACCGAAGAGTGGGTTCGCGTCACGTTGCCTCCCAAAGAATTTCCCGGCTACAAGGGCGATCGCCTCGCCTGCGCCATGTGCGGCGAGGGGATCAACTATGACCGTTTCATCGAGCGAGGCGGACAGCGTCTCTGCCAAGGATGCGCCTATCCGGAAGAGCGGTATTATCAGCGTCTGTAGGAAATGCGCACGCTTGCCATCCTTTCTCCCATAAATCAAGAGACTGTGGTGGCAGTTCGCACGATATGGGGCATGACTATGGCTGTGCTGAGAGTTTGCTATAAGCCGGGTGTACGTTTCGACGAGGCGTATTACCTCACCAGACATCTCCCGCTCGCGGAAAGCGTCATAGGGCCACACGGTTTGATCGGCGTCGAAGTAGTGAAGGTGAACGCGACGGCAGATGGATCGACGCCACCGTATCAGCTGATGTTCACCGCGCATTTTGCATCGGAAGCCGCCCTGCGGAACGCATTGCAGGACCCGCAAATGCCCCAGGTGATGAACGATGTCCGGAATTTCTACGGCGGCGTGCCCGACATCCTCACCGGCGAAGTAGTCCCCGTGCCTGCCTGATGAAGCACGGATGTCACATGCACTGTGCCCTTTCGGCCAACCTTTGCAACCGCGACTCGGGCACTCAGAAATTGCGTTTCGTCACAAAGGACAACTCATTCGCACCTTCGCGCAATAGACTGGCCGCCGGCACAACTGAATCCCAAATGTCACGAGGAACCGCATGAAAACACTTATCCTTGCGCTGGCGCTTGTCTTCACCATGAACGCTGGAGCGCAGGCGCAGAAGCCCGCGCCAACGCTGAAGTCCGTTCTGCTCGAACAATTGCGCAGCACCCACAGCAAGAGCGATTGGTTCGTCTGCGCCAATGTGGCCGTTGCGAACCTCACACCCGAGCAGGCGCGCTGGAGCGATGGCAAAGGCAACCACTCCGTCGGCCAGCTCGCCTATCACCTGGTCTTCTGGAATCAGCGTGCGCTGGAACAATTTCAAGGCAAAACGCCCGCAAAGTTCACCGGCAACAATGACGAGACCTTCAACAACTTCGACGCGAAGCAGTGGAACGATCTCGTCCACCAGCTTGATCAGGTAATGACCGGCATCGAAACGGCAGTGCAGAACGCGAGCGATGCGCAGCTCGCCGAGTGGGCACCCACCCTCGCGAACATCAGCACGCATAATGCTTATCACGTTGGAGAGATCGTGATGGTGCGCAAAGAGCAAGGCGCATGGGACGCTGCGAAAGGCGTGAAGTAGTCAGCCATTACACCGGCGGCAAGTCAAATCAACGGCACGTCACAGCGACGGAATGATCTGATCGAGCCGAGCAGCAATGGCGTGCATCGCCTCGGCGTTTGGGTGGTACGCCACGGGACCGAAGACAGATGGGTCGGCGGGGAATTGCAGCCCGAAGACCCACGGATCAGCCGAGCATACGTTGTGTCCCCTGGTGAGTTCGGAGGCTTTCACCAGCCCCGATCCCGTCTCCCTGGCTACCTTCTCCGTTAGCTCCGCCAACCTCGCGGAGACGGAGCGGGCCTCTTCCAGCTCTGTGCCGTTCAGCGGCAATTTGTCCGGACAGGAGCCGGTAGCGGGAAGAATGGTTACGTAATCGACGAAGATAACCTTGGCATGCGGCGATCTCTGATGGACGCCGTCGACAATCGCTCGCATCCTGTCTTCCAGCCCGGTAAACTTCTCTTCGACTGTCGCTTCCGGAATAACCTTGCACACCAGCCTGCTCCACACCGCGTTGATGCGCCGCGGCGCGTTTTCGCAGGACCAGCCAAACAAATTCCCTACATACGAGACATCATTGCCGCCAATGGTGACGGTCACCAGCCTGGTGTGCGGCCCAACCGCATCGAGCTGCGGAGGCAGAGATCGCCAGCTCTTCAGAATGCTCTCTGTCGTCGCGCCCGAACAGGTCACATCCGCCAGAGCGAGGCCGCGCTTCTGCGCAAAGCGATGAGCGTAGTTGTCCGCGGAACGGCTGCACTGGGTGGGACTCGCGGGAGTGCGGCTGCCTACGCCGGGACCGGCCGCGAATGAGCTGCCCATCGCCACATACTGTGCAGAATGCGACGGCTTCGTTTGTGCCTGGCAGGCCGGAAGGATCACAGCGACCAGCGGCGGGAGAAAGAGCAGGCGAAGCTTCATCGCACCCGACTCACGCCTTGATCGCGAGCCCTTCAATGGCACGCGCAGTGCGGAAGACCGTGCTCTCACCGAAGTGCGGGCCCAAAATCTGCGCGCCAATCGGCAGCCCTTCGCTCGAGACACCGCATGGCACCGACACACCGCAGATACCCGCGAGGCTCGCGGTGACGGTGTAGATATCCGCGAGATACATCGATACCGGATCATCCGTCTTCTCGCCGATGCGGAAGGCCGGCGTCGGCGCGGTCGGGGTCACAATCACGTCGACCTTTTCGAACGCCTTCAGAAAATCCTCCGCCAGCACGCGCCGCACCTGCTGCGCCTTGCGGTAGTACGCATCGTAATAGCCCGCGCTCAGCACGTAGGTCCCGAGCAGGATGCGCCGCTTCACCTCGCGCCCAAAGCCGCGCTCGCGCGTTTCGCGATACATCTCGCTCAGCGTGGTCGCGCCCGGCGCGCGGTAGCCGTAACGCACTCCGTCGAAGCGCTCCAGGTTCGCGCTCGCCTCCGCTGTCGCCAGCACGTAATAGGTCGGCACGGCGTAGCGCGTGTGCGGCAGCGAGACCGGCGTAATCACACATCCCTGTGCGCGCAGCGAGTCAATCGCCTTCTCCACCGCGGCCTTCACCTCCGCGTCGAGTCCTTCGGCGAAATATTCCGCCGGAACACCTACGCGCAATCCATCCACCGGTTTCCGACACTCGGCGACATAATCCGGCACCGGACGCTCCGACGAAGTCGCATCCAGCGGATCGTGCCCTGCGATCACGCCGAGCACGGTCGCCGCATCCTCCACCGTCCGCGCGAATGGCCCGATGCGATCGAGCGATGAAGCAAAGGCGATCAGGCCATAGCGGGAGACGCGGCCATAGGTCGGCAGCACGCCGACCACGCCGCAGAACGATGCCGGCTGCCGGATCGAGCCACCGGTATCCGTCCCTAGCGTCGCGGCCGCCATCTCCGCTGCCACCGCTGCCGCCGAGCCGCCGCTTGATCCCCCCGGAACGCGATCCGGCGCGGCGGGATTGCGCACCACGCCATAAGCCGAGTTCTCATTCGACGAGCCCATCGCGAACTCATCGCAATTCATCTTGCCCAGCACCACCGCGCCCGCCTCTTTCAGCCGGCGCACTGCCGTGGCGGTGTAGGGCGGCTTGTAGCCTTCAAGAATGCGCGAGCCGGCCGTCGCCGGCATGCCCTCCATCGCGATCACGTCCTTGATGCCCATCGGCACGCCAGCCAGCCGACCCAGTGGATCGCCCCGGCGCGCCGCCGCGTCCAGGTCCTCGGCGGTCCGCAGCGCACTCTCCCTGTCCACTGACAAATACGCATTGATCTCCGGGTCGCGCGCGGCAATGCGTTCCAAATAGCCGCTCACCAGCTCCGCTGCCTTCATTTCGCCAGAGCTGACGCTCTGTCCCAGCTCGCGCAGCGACATCGCGGTCGCAGCCACGGTATTCGTCTTCACGCTCATCGCCCAATCACCTGCGGAACCTTGAAAAATGCGCCATCGGTCTCCGGCGCGGCCTGCATCACCGGTGCACGCTCCAGGCACGGCACCGGCGTATCCTCCCGCAGCGGCGTTTCTTCGGCTTCGCCGCGCGCGGCGTCCGGAAGAATTTCCGAAACCTGTGCCATGGGCGCGACCATGGCCACGTCCAGCTCGTTCAATTGCGCAATGTAGCCCAGGATCGCGTTCAGATCGCGTCTCATCGCCGGAAGCTCCTCCGGCGTGAGCTCGAGATTCGCAAGCGCCGCGACCTGGAGCACCTGCTCCTCAGAAACTTCCTGGCGTGTGGATGTCGATGTCGGTTTCGTCATGATGAGCGCGCACGCAACATGAGGCCCACCAGGGCCTCATGTTCTCAATTCGTCTCTTCGAGTATAGAGCGGATCTTCTGCAGCCGCGCTCCACCAGCCGAGCGTTACAGAATTGCGCTTGGCTGAGGCGGCTTCGCCTTGCTGCGCACCATGCACACCTGGGCCGTCCGCAACATCAGCGCTACGTCGCTGCGGAAGGTCGCACGCTCCGCATAGGCAAAGTCCAGGCTAGTCTTGTAAGGCGTCAGCTTGTATTTGCAGAAGGCCTCGATCTGTTCTTCAGGAACCTGCCGCAGCATCTCCTCTTCGCAGCGGAAGACTAGTGTTGCCGCACCCGTGATACCCGGGCGGAACGGCATGCTCTGCGCCTGACGGTGCTGGTGATCGGGCAGCTTCGGCCGCGGTCCCACCAGGCTCATGTCTCCGAACAGCACATTGACTAGTTGCGGCAGCTCATCGAGCTTGTAGCGGCGAAGAAGGCGCCCCACCGACGTCACCCGGCGGTCGCCGTGCCGCGTCACAGAAAGCCCCTTCGGCTGTGGCTGGGCCTCCATGGTGCGGAATTTATAGATGGTGAACAGTTGTCCCAGACGGCCTACCCGCTCCTGGCGAAAGATGATGGGGCCGGGCGAGCTGAGCCGGACTGCGATGGCAAGAATGGCAAAGACGGGTGAGAACAGCAGAAGGCCGAAAAGTGCCAGCGTCAGATCCATGGCCCGGCGTTGCGGACAGAGCGACCACTCACTTCCGTTGGGAAATACGAGCGGTTCCGCCGCCTCGTACTCATCGTAAGCGACCGCCGCCGAAGCTGCGCTTCCTCGTGGTCGTTCTTCGCGAAGGGGTGTAGCGCTCTTCCGTGAGTAGTCATTCCATAAAGGTTGAACGGAGAGACTACGTGAGGTTTCAAATGAACTCATTCAGTATCCTTGGATACACTTCTTGCCCCTCTGTTCGGCGCGCGCGGGAGTCGCTTCCCCCGCTCTGGCGCATTAAGGTCGAGGCCGCATCCATTAGCTCAGATGCAGCGGGGGAATCGAACATCGGGTTACCCAAGTTCTAATACCGCCATTGAGTGTGTCGCGCCAAACAGCAGCTACCCGCGTCAAGAAATCCATTCCCGTTCACAGCCAGCCTTATCTCATACGCAGATAAGGCAGATACTCATCAAGGTATCGTAAAAGAATCGCGATGCACTCCCCAATGAAGCCGATTGACAATATCGGCGCCCATCCGGATCATGCGCGGAACCAGTGTAAACCTTACACCCTCGGAAAGATTTCTCTCTTACCACGTATCCGAATCGATACCGCGTGGCCATAGCCCGCGACTTTTCAAGTATTTACGAATCGACAACATTAGACAATACACGAAAGTTCAGGGTTTCAAAGCGTTGTTCCACAACCTGAACAAGCCGCGGTAATAGCGGGCTTCGACTATACGGCGCTACAGAAATGATGAACAAGTGAATACTGCAAAGCCGCAATCGGGGCCGTCTGGGTTGCACCAGGGCTATTCTAAACGGCGAATTGTGAACCCCGCGTTACGGTGGTGCCCCAGCCGGCACCTCTCGCTATCTCAAGGATTCTGTGACACGGACGCCCATCTCAAAGACGCTGGTTCAGCCGGTCCCGATCCGCATCCCGGATCCAGCCCCACTTCGAGAAATACTTCAATGCGGAGAGCACGTGATGCCAGGCGAGGCGGCGATCGCGATACGAGCCCTTCTGGTATTCGTGCACGATGGAAACCGCCGGATAATACAGCCCACGGGAGACCTCCAGAATCCGGCGCACCAGGTCGACGTCCTCCATATACATGAAGAAACGCTCGTCGAAGAGTCCAACCTGATCGACGATGGTGTTGCGCAGAAGCAGGAAACAGCCGGAGAGGGTGGGCGGCTCCATCGGCTGGTCATAATCGCGGTCCCGAAGCTCGTAACGTTCCATGGCACGCCGGAAGACTCCATGTGCAAACCCGGGAGCAAAACGACGTATTGCCAGGTCCCACGGTGTCGGCAACCGCTTGCAAAGGTGCTGGGTCGCCCCGTCGGCGTAGAGAATTTTGGGCATCACCACGCCGAGATCAGGTTGCGCCGTCATCACTTCCAGCAGCGCTTCCAGCACTTCGGGGTCGAAGTGCACATCCGGATTCAGCACCAGGTGATATGAACTGAACTCGCGTACCCGCTGGTAGGCCAGATTGTGCGCCTTACCAAAGCCGAGATTCCCCGGCGGCCGCAGATAGATCGCCCCGCATTCCTCAGCCAGGGCAGCCACGGCATCCTCGCCGGCATTGTCCACCAGCACCAGCTGAATGCGGCACCGCTGCTGGGCGACGCTGGCCACCGCCCGCCGCAGTTGCACGATGGAATTCCGATAAGTGACGATCGCCGCCGTCACGTCAAAGGCGGGAACGGCGATAGAGAGTGGTGCCGGCGGTCGGGGTGCTCTCGCTGCAGCCGAGCCGATAGTCTGTAGTGGAGGGTTCAACGTCGGCGTGACGCAAGAGCCAGCGCGCTTGCTATCCTCTTTGAAGAGGATACTGAATCGTCCGCACCCGGACAAGCAACTACCGCTGCGTTCGATCCGGCCTCTTTGGAGTGACGACGCTTGCAAGTTCTGATCGACCTGACCCAGGTCCCGGTCGGCCGGATGGGAATTGGCAGCTACGCGGAAAACCTCCTCAGCCAATTCCGTGAGGTGGCGCCGGATATCTCCTTCACTGTCGCCCTGCAATCCGATGATCCCGCGCTCCGCGCTGCGATTCCGGCCCGCGTTCGCACTCTTCAGCTTCCCGCTCGCCTCTTCCGCTGGCTCCCCGGGCGCCTGTTTTTCGAGCAGCTGATCTTGCCCTGGCTTGCCCGGCGCTACGGCGCAGAGGTGATCCACTCCCTGCACTACTCTTTGCCCCTGCTGCCCACGCGGGCGCGCCGAGTGGTCACCATGCACGATATGACCGCCTACGTGCTGCCCCACATGCACCCCTGGTTCAAAGGGGCATACATGCGCGTCTTCATCCGTCATGCCGTGCGGCATGCGGATCGGCTGATCTTCGTCTCTTCTTCCGCGCTCGCGGACTGCCGCACGTGGTTCGGGCGGGCTCTGGAGAACGCCGTGGTCATCCACCACGGCAACAGCGACGCCTTCCGGCCCGACGGTCCGCCGGAAGCGCTCGCGGAGGTCCGCGCGCGGTACGGACTGCCGCTCCGCTATCTGCTTTATCTGGGCACGCTCGAGCCTCGGAAGAATATTCCCTTGCTGTTGCGCGCGTTTGCGCAGCTTGCGGAAGGTCATCCCGAGGCGCGATTGGTGATCGCAGGCAAGAAGGGGTGGTACTTCGACGAGATCTTCCATACAGTCGAGGCGCTCAGCCTGGCAGAGCGGGTCATCTTCACGGGCTATGTAGACGAAGCGGACAAGCCGGCGCTGATTCGCGGCGCTTTTCTCTTCCTCTATCCCTCGCTGCACGAAGGTTTCGGCGTTCCGGTGCTGGAAGCGATGGCCTCCGGTGTACCGACCATCGCCGGCAACCGCACCTCGATTCCGGAAATCGCCGGGGATGGCGCACTGCTGGTCGATCCCGAATCGCTGCCGGAGCTCGCAGCAGCGCTCGAACGTCTCTATACCGATGCGGCGGCGCGCGCCGCGCTAGCTGAGCGCGGTGTGGCCCAGGCCGCGAAATTTTCCTGGAAGAAGACGGCCGAAGAGACTGCGGCTGTCTATAGATAAAGCGCAAACGCGAGAGAAACCGCAAAGGAGCGGAAACCTCCAAGCCGCGCAACGGCGCAGAGGCCAGGCCCTAATCGCGAGCCTGCAGCCTCGCCCGGCGGCGCGTACGCAGGCGCCGCCAAAGCTCGTGCCGGGTCATGCGCGAGAATGTTGCGTCGGCAAAGCGGCGCTGCCGGACGGCTCGCGCGGCAAGCCGGAGCAGATGGAGCAGCCGCTCCGCCCAGCCGCGATGGAGATCGAGAAAATCGCTCTCCGCCGCCAGATATGTGGCATAGCGCGCCGGGCTCATGCGCGCGTCGTAATCGAGCATGGCGACCTCATGCTCGAGCGCGAGATCGCTCGCGATCCGCACGCCAAATCCATGCTCATGAAAGCGATGGAAGACGTAGATATCCGAATAGTCCAGCCAGAACCGAGCGCTGTACCCGCCAATTGCCTCGAGCGCGCTCACCCGCATCAGGGTTCCGCTGTTGGCGGCAAAGAGGAGTCGCCGCTCGGTGTAGGCAGCAGCCGGCCGTGGCAACGCCACGTGGCGCGCAAAATGCCACAGCCGCGGTGACACGACAAACGTTCCGGCATAGAGAAACGGGGAAATAGCAGCGATCCGTTCATCACGGCCCACCTCGTCCGCGTGTCGCCGCATGCCACGCAGAAAGTCTCCGGTAACCGACGTATCGTGATCGAGCAGCAGGAGCCATGCAGCACCCTGCTCTGCTGCGAAGCGCGCCGCAGTGTTGTATGCGCCCGCGACGCCGTCGTTGTGCGCGGCGTGATGGTAGCGAAACGGAATGGGTAGCGTTGCGTTCGGGAGTGGCTGCGGGCTGTTGTCCCACACCAGCAGATTGAAGCTGCGCAGGAGCGCCGGATCCTGCTGCACCGCCTCGGTCAGCCCCGCCAGAGTTTTCGATGCATCGAATGCCGTGCGGTACAGCACCACCACTATAAGGATCGGCGCGCCGTCCCTCATCGCTGCTCCCTGCAACCCATCTCTTCCCGCCACCTGAGGAGGCGCTTGGCGCGCGTGATCGTCAAACGTCGCAGCAATGCCGCGCGCGTTGCCTGAAGTATCTCCGGATACTCCCGCCGGCGATGCTGATTCACCAGGCGGACGCCCAGCTGCGCGGTGTACGCTGCGCGCGCCCACCACGAACTGTACAGGTCCATGTACGCAGATTCGGCCAACAGATAATTCTGGAAGTGGGGAAGCGACACGCGCTCTTTATAGTTGAGCAGGGAAAAATGATGTTCCAGATGCACTGAATCCAGCACGAACATGCGCCAGCCGTGCACGTAGAGCCGATGATGCAGGGAGCTGTCGAAATGATCCAGCCAGAAACACGGGTCGAATCCACCAATAGCATCGAGCGCCTTCACCCGCAGCAGTGCTGCTGAGTTGAACGCCCGCGCCTCTCGCCGGGGCACGCCGGAGAAGTGTAGCGGCAGTGGCGTTGCCCGCCCGATTCCTACATATGCCGGCGACAGTAGCCGATCGCCTTCAGCGAGATGCGGCACAATGGCGGCGATATGGGGATCATCCGCCGCAGCTTGCAGACCAGGCTGGATGGCGGAGAAAAAGTTCAGCGGCAGCGCCGTATCCTGATCCAGCGTCAGCAGCCAGTCATAGCCCTCGGCGCGGGCCTGTTGGAGCGCAGTTTCATACGCACCCAGCAGCCCGCGGTTGGTAGCAGCCGCGTGATAGCGAAAGCCCACCGGCAGCGTCGCGGACGGCTCTGACTGCAGACTCTCCGGGCTGTTTTCCGCACTGTTTTCATAGACCAGTACGGCGCAATCGAGCGCGGCGTTCTCAAGCGCGCGTGCCAGCGTCTTGACCGTTACCGAAGCGGATGGATGCTGCTTGTACAACACAATCACCGCAAAGATACGTGCGCGCACCGCAAAGGTACGTTCGCGCCCAATCGAGCTATCACCCGGCAAGGCGTGCTCCTAGCCCATTCTCGTGATGACTCGGTGCGGGATGCGCGTGGCGGATGGTGACCCTTCCAGGCGGGAAGGCGACGCGGACTGTCGTGGTTGCATATACATCTGCCGTGAGGATGGCTTAGCCGCGCAGGCTCATCGCCCGCTTCACCTGCATGTAGCGGTCGCGCAGCCGCGGGTCTCTCTCCGCGTATTCGTAGAGATAAATCACCGTGACTCGGATAAAGCCGAGCGTGGTTCCGATCACCACTCCGATGAACAGGAACAGGAACGGCTTCGGCCACGAGCGCACTTTCGGAAGCAGGGGAGGATCCACCATCTGCACGGTCGGCGAGGCTTTGGCTTCGTCGATGCGAGCCGCTTCCAGCTGCCTGGCCAGCAGATCGTAGAGGGTCTGATGGTACTGCACATTGCGCTCCTTGCGGACGTACTCGAGTCCCGCCGCCGGAAACTGCCGCAGCCCCATCATGTCGCTGCTGTTGCCCTTCTGCAGCTGTTGCAATTGTTCCCGCAGGCCGGCTAAATCGCTGCGCAGGCGGATCACCTCGGGGTTCTGCTCCGTGGACGAGGAGAGCAGAGAGCCAAGCTGCACCTCATGAGAGGTGATATTTGCCTGGAGATTTGCCTCCTGGCCGATGATGGTCTGCGCCTGTCCGCTCAACTGCAGCACACCGGTGGATTGCTGCGTCTGCTTCAGCGCGACTTCGGCATCTGCCAGGCGATCTTTCTCCTGGCCGAGCTGCTGCTCAAAGAACAGCCGCCGCTGGGCTGCCGCTCCAATGGCCAGCCGGTTGTTCTGGCGAAACAGCTCATCGGCATAGCCGTTGGCCAGCACGACTGCGCGCTTTGGGTCTGTGTCCTCCACCGTGACCTGAATCAATCCGTCTTTGGAGGTGGAGAACTTGGAGCGCTTCCGCAGCCTGCCGGCGGCGCCATCCCGGTCGGGAATCTTGTATACGTCCATCAGGTGGAAGCGATCCACCATATTATTGGCGACCAGGTTGGTCTGCAGAATCGCGACGTACAAATCGGCCGGATTTTTTCCGATACCGCTGCCCACGCCGGCAAACGCCGTGAGCGCGCCGAGCTGGCTCAGGAGTGCCGCGCTGGACTGCTCCTGCTGCGGGGGCATGATGACGGCCTGCGACTGGTAAAGCGTGGTGGAGCGGAAAAGCACGATAAGCGCGATGACCACCCCCGCCAGAGCCCAGACGGCGATCAGCCATTTGCGCCGCGCAAAGATCAGCAGCACATCCAGCACATCCAGCCTGCGAACACTCCCTTGCTCGATTTCCATCGCCCGACTCAATTCGTGATCACCGCAAGCGCTCCGGCGCCCAGCGCAATGGAAGAGAAGAGCTGCGAGAAATTAAGCAGGGTGCGGAGGCCGTTGCCGCGATAGGTTCTCTCGGGCACCACGATGGTGTCCCCGGGATGGATGCGGGACTGATCGAATTCATTGCCCCAGAAGGTCTTTGCCGACTCACGGCTCAGCACCGAGCCGTCCGCCCGAATGACAAACGCATGCTTGTCGTCTGCATCCCGGTTGGCGCCCCCCGCCTGTTTGAGATACCCGAAGACCCGCCGCTGCGGATCGAATAGGAACGTGCTCTGCTCGTATACCGCGCCCACAACGTTCACACTCGACGGCCTTGCCGGAACGATGAACCGGTCTCCATCTTCCAGGGGCAGGTCCGGCAAATTGTTCACACTGTTCGCATCCGGTGAGAGGGCAAGCACCACGCGGCCGCTCGCACGCATTTGCCGTAGCCGATTGACCAGCAGTTGCGTCGCGCCCGACGCCGCAGCATTGGCCGCCTGGTCGGTGGGTGTGATGGCCCCCGCCGCGCTGGCCGCACCGGCGCGGTCGGTAGCCAGTTCCAGTTGGGTGACGTAATCATCGAGCCGCTGCTGCTGGACGATGCGCGCCGATTCGCGCGTCAGCTCCGCTCCGAAGAGATACGCATTGGGCGTGAGTCCGCCGGCGCGTTCAATTACGTGACGCAGCGTCTCACCAGGTTCCGCGCTGTAAATACCGGCGTGCTCTACCTCACCCTCGATGCGGATCAGCTTGGTCTGCTGGCTCTGTGGCACGCGGATGTCGGCCTGGGAAAAGATGGTGACGATGTCGTGCGGCTCCAGCACCAGATCCTGGCTGGCATCGTGCTCCCGCACGAGCTTGGCCAGATCGAACGGGATCAAGGTCGTCTTCAGCGTCACTGGATCCATCCGCTCGATCACGGCGTAGGACCAGTCAATTTCCGGAGACATCAATGAGACATCGTTCAGGTAACGCGCGCTCGCAATGTTCTCGGTACGGGCGATACGCTGTTCGTCCGCCAGCGAACCACCGCCGATCGTGTTGTTGTGCGGCACCGTCGTCTGCGTATTCTGTCCCGTCTGATTCGGCACTGTCCCCGGGATCATTTCGTCGGGCGGCGTCAGCTCGCTGGACGTGGTGCCATACGCCATGTTGTTCGACAGCGCTGCCTGAGCGTTCACGTCCACTGGCGGCGCCTGCGTGTTGGCTGCGCTCGCTGCCGCTCCCTGATTTCCCGACTGCGCATTCTGCGCCGCCTGCTGCTGATCGTAGAGCTTCTTCTCCTGGTCTCGCTGCAGGTAAAGGAAATACTGCCGCTGGCTCTCCGCCTGCGTCTGCCGGTAGGCAGTGAAGCGTTGTGCATAGTCCGGTTGGAAGACTGGCGAAGGCAGCCCGAGCTGATTCCGTTTCTGCCAGTAGTCGCGGGTCACCAGCGCGTCGCTGTTGGGCAGCAGCTCGCTCAGCTTCATGCCTGGATGCCAGGCAAAGCGCCCGGGGTCCGCCACATTGCCGCGCACCGTCACTGTCTTGTCGAAGCTCGGCGAAATTGGCAGCACGCGGATTACATCTCCGTCCTGCAGCGGCATGCCCTTGCCCGCGCTGTCCAGCGTCACGTCCATAGCACGCTGATGCTGCTCCGCATCGATCCGCTCCAGCGAGGCGCGCGTCAAGGACGCCATGCTCGTCAGGCCGCCTGCGTCGGTCAGCACATCGCTCAACGTCGATGTTTCCTTCTGGTCCTTCAACTCGTAAATTGCCGGCGACCGCACACTTCCGTACACCGCCACCTGCGGCCCCACCGGTGGGATGTACACCACGTCCCCCGGCAACAGCGGCACGTCGTGAGATTTGTCCCCGTTCACCAGCAGGTCATACAAGTCGAAATCAGCGATGGTCGCGCCATTGCGACGCAGCAGAATGTGGCGCATCGAGCCCTGCGGCGACGGACCTCCAGTTGCAAAGATGGCGCTTACCACCGTGCTGAGCGAGCTCACCGTATAGCTGCCCGGATAGCGCGCCTGCCCGGTGACGAAGACCCGAATCGGATGCAGCTGGCCCAGATTCACCGAGACGTCAAAGTTCTTGTAGATGCGTCCCACAGCATCGTGTACATGCTGCCGCAGCTCGTCATACGGGACCCCGCCCACGTGGACCGCGCCCACCTGCGGGATGTAGACCATGCCGTTCCGGTCCACCGTTAACTCGGCATTGAAATTGATCTGCCCCCAGACGCGGATCAGCACCTGGTCGCCCGGACCTACAACATAATTCCCCGTCACCGGCACCTGGTCCACCGGCGCAAACGTGCTCGGGCTCTGCAGAAACAGCCTCGCACCATAAATCGGAAGCATCTGGCCCACGGACGCGTAGACTCTCCGCTGAAATTCGCTCGGCGGGTCCGGCGCAAAGAAGCGCTGGTAATAGAGCGGATACGTGCGCCCGTTCGCACCTTCCGTACGGCCGGACGTACCGTTCAGGTTGTCGACATAGTTCGGCGACGGCTGCAAATCCATCGACTGCGGAGCCTCGGTAAGGATGCCCCCGGCGTTAGAAGCGCCGCCCACCCCATAAGGATTCTGCTGGCTGGAGCTGGTCCCGGGAGTGCTGCCCGTCTGCAGGTTGGGCAGTTGGAATTGCTGGCCCTGCTGGCCGGAACTCGCGCCGCAGTAGGATGTGTTCGGATCGCATGCCTGGCCGAATGTCGGCGCCGCGGCAAACGCCACAGCGCTCGCCAGAAGGATGGCGAAAGCATGTTTTCTGGAGCTTTGGGTAGCTGAGATCCACCGGCCGTGGATTTTCCTTGGGGAAAGCTCACAAGAACTGTCGCTGGTTCGTGTGAACCTCCAGGAAAACTGCGTTAAGCGTTGACTCATATTCGGGTTTGCAGCACGCCGGTTCGGTTGGGAACGCTCGGCACGCGACGCTAGTTTCACTCCTTGGAACAATCCGTTTCGGAACGATCCGTATCGAGGGCCGGCCGTTGGTCCCGGCCCGTCTAGTGTAGAGACTACACGATTCCAGCGGCATCTCTGTTGGCATTCCGCCTGCCGGCACCAGAACCATTCCCTCCGTCGACCTCAATGCGGAAGCCCAGTCTCCAGACCCGTCGGAGGCCAGTCGCTGGCTGCTGTCCGTGGCGGCGGCTTCACCTTCTGCGGCAGACGCGCAGCGATTCCATCGCCCACGAGTTCGCGTCGCGAAGCCGTCATCAGGAACAGGATGCAAATGGAAAATGGGCTGCCAAAGCTGAACAGGTACCGGGTGGAGACGTTATTCAGGAAATACACAACCATCAAACACCACAACATCGCGTAATAGCGCGTCCAGGGGTTGTTCTCCCGCAGGTTCGATGCCTTCCACAGCAGAAAGAAGGCGCGCAGCATACTGCCGATGATCAGCCCCCCGGCAATCAATCCGCTCTCGAACAAAAGCTGTACATAGCCGTTGTCGATAGTGCCTACCAGGCGCTCGCCCATGCGATAGCCGAAGCCGAAAAGCCACCGGTTGTGTGTGCGCAGGATCTGGAAAGCGATTTGCCAGATTCCAGTTCGTCCTGAGAGGCCGGATTTCACACCGCGCTGCGTCGATGTCAGCGAGAGGAAGTCCAGCAGATAACTCCCGATCTGGCCAATCCGGTTGTGCTGCAGCAGAAACGTCACTGGAAGCGGCACCAGAATCAGCAAGAGGATGATATGAAGATGCCGAATGCGGAATCGCTGCAGCCAGCCCTTAGTGGCGCCACGGGCCAGCAGGGCCGGGCCAGCCGCGAGCACGGCGACGAGTGAGCCGCGCGAACCGGTAAGAAAGATCAGACCAAAAGAGGCGAAGGAGAGTGCAACCAGCGCGCGCTTCTTCCAGACTGTCTTCTCCTCCATCGCCCGCCATATGATTACCGGCAAGAAACCCGCGAACATGAAGCTAATCAGGTTAGGATGTGCGCGAGTACCGGCGGTGAACCGCCCTGAGGTCGCAAACAGCGTGTGCCGGCCGGTAATCAAACTCAGGCAGATGGTCAGAATCGCCGCCTGCGAATATGCCCGGATCACATTTGGGACGCCAATCTCCTGCAAGATCATGCGCGCGCTGAGAAACACCCCGATGAAAACCAGGCCGTACAAAACGGAGTAAAAGTCGTGCGATGTATAGGAAACCACTTCCCCGAACAGCAGCGCCGCAAACAGTAGACCGCCACCACCGAGGATGTGTTGTAAACGGTTCGTGCGCTGCCTCCCGCACAGCACCAGCACGCCGCTACAGCCCAGCAGCACTAGGGAAAGAACACCACCCAGCACCGAGGAACCCTCGTACTGAAGGAAGGCGAGCATGAAGCTGAGACAGAGGCCGGTCCGGATCAGCCAGCCAAGAGTGATCCGCGCGCTGGGTGGCGCAGGCATTCCGGCAAGGGACGATGCGGTCCACCCCACGCCTTGCGCCATCTTTATCCGCTCCATCTGCAGTTGCGCTGGTTCAATGCATCTCCGCGTTTTTCAGCAGGTCGCTGCCACATTCTATTACGCCTATCCCCGCGGTATCTCTGTCGGTAGCTGGAGATTTACAGCCCGGTTCACCTCTCAGTTAAGCTCCCAGTTCGGCTCTCCAAGGTCGCGTGCCGCTCCGTCTTCCGGCATTATTCGACCGTCAGATTGAGAGTCACGCTGTGCGAGATACCCGGAGCGCCCGCCGCGACCGTAATCGTATAGACGCCCTGGCTGCCAGTGCCGCCCGACCCTGGGCCGGTAGTGTTGGCTCCGCCCTTGACGGAGAGCCCGCAGCCCGCCAGCCCCAGGCAAAGTGCTCCCAGCACCAGCAGCACCCGGCAACGTTCGAGTGAGCTCGTCCATCCACGTTTGCGCCGCAGCACCAGGCAGGCAAGCACCGCCCCGGCCATACTTCCGCCGCCCCACGGCGACTTCGATCCGGTACACGCGCTCGTCGCAGCCGTCGTCACCATCACCTGGATTGTCGCCGTTGCTCCGGTACCCGCCATGGTTACATTTTCCGGATTCGTCGAGCAGGTGCTTCCCGCCGGCGCACCCGTGCACGCGAACGTGATCTGCCCAGCAGAAGCGCCCAACGGCGTCAGCAATAGTTGATAAGTTGCGCTGCTTCCACCCGTCACCGTGCTGCTCGATGCGCCCTGCACGCTCAACTGGAAGTCGGCACCGACCCCCGTGACCGGCACATTGAACGGCGCAGCCGCCCCACTCGCCGTCACCTGGACCGTGCCCTCCTGGGACCCGGTGGCCTGCGGAGCAAAGGTCACAGCGACCGCGCAGCTCGCGCCCGGCGCAATCGCGATATTGCAGGCATTGTTCGCGATGGCGAAACCCTGGCTCGCCGCCACTGAGATGCCGCTCAGCGCAGTGCTCCCGGTGTTGATCACCGTCAGCGTCCGCGGCGAGGAGATCGAATTCACTCCCTGGATTCCGAAATCGATGCTCTGCGGCGATAGTGTCGCCAAGATCCCGCTCCCCGAGGCGGGCGGAACCCCTGTCCCACTCAGCGCCACCACCTGGGCCCCCAGCGCATCCTGGATCGTGATCTGGCCGCGCTCTGCTCCCACCGCCTTGGGCGAATACACCACCTGAATCGCGCAAGTGCTATGTCCAGGCAGCGCGATGCCGCACAAATTCGTCACCGCGAAGTCGCCCGTCACATGCACCGCGATGCTGGTCAACGCGCTATCGCCGCTGTTCGTCACCGTTATCTGCTGTGCGGCGCTGGTTGTGCCAATCGTCTGCGCCACAAAGGTCAGCGACGACGCGCTCAGCCCATCGGTCGGGCCGGTCTGCCCATTCCCGCTCAGCAACGCGGTCTGCGTGCCGGCATCGTCTGTCGCCACCAGACTGCCGGAGGCTGTGCCCGACGCGGCCGGCAAGAAGACTACCCCCACCGTGCAGCTGGTATTCACCGCCAGGGTCGAACCGCAGGTATCCGCCGTGATCGAGAACGGTCCGCTGATGCTCAGCGGCTGCAGTCCTGCGACGGCTTTTCCTGTATTCGCAACGGTGACATATTGCACTGTGCTGGTCTGACCAATGCGTAGCGCCCCGAAGTCCACCCGCAGGGGCGTCAGCACAATCGTGCTCCCCTGGGTGCCAGTGCCCTGCAGATCGGCGGTCAGCACACCGCCTTCTACATTCGCCGCCACCGTCACGGTTCCGCTGCGCTGCCCTGTTGCAATTGGCGCGAATACGATCGAGATCGCGCACGAGGCACCAGCCGCCAGGCTTGCCGGGCATTGGTTGCTCAGCACAAAATCGCTGCTGTCCACCGTCGGCGCACTCAGAGTCAACGTAGTTCCGCCGATATTCTGGATCGTCAGGCTCTCCGCGCCACTGGTCGTCGCCACTGCCTGTGAGGCGAAGACCAGCGGGGCCGGTGCAATCGTCGCCGTAGCCTCGGTTGCTTTCAGGGCCGTGCTGGCCAGCTCCGCCTGCCAGATGCCGCGTCCCTTTGTCCCGGCCCGCAGCCAGGTCTCTCCATTGCTGTCGACCGCGCTCAGCGTCGTCACCCGGACCGCGGGCAGCCCGGTACCGTAAGCGCTCCAGCAGTTCTGGCTCACGCTCGCGCATTGTGAAATAGATGTAGTTACAAAGACTCCGACATCGGTTCCTACGTACACAATCGCCGGATTCTCCGGGTCCACCAGCACCGCGTTCACCGGCGCGTTCGGCAGGTCGTTGGTCAGGTTGTGCCAGGTGCTCCCCGCATCCGTGCTGCCATAGAACAGCGGTACATTGGGCCAGGCCATTGGCGCAAACCCCAGCCCGCCAAAACCGGCTATCCCCACATATACGGTTTTGCCGGTCGTGTCCGACGCATCGACCGCGATGGCCGAGATGCCCATCTGGGCGCGATTGAACCTCTGCACGTCCGTCGCATCGTTCGGGACTGGACTGCCCGTCACATCGCTCCACACCGTCGATCCTGCAACCGACGAGGGCGTCACGAGCGCGGTCAGCACATGACCGGGGAGCGTAACCGCTCCATCGCCCGTACCCGCCAGGCCCACATAGATCCGTTCTGCCTGGTCGCCGCGGCCGGAGATTGCTCCGCTCGCCGCCAGCGCGCGCACCTGCGTGTTGCTCGACTGGCATGCCGATGCGTTGTGGCCGTCGAACATCTTGCTCAGCGCATTTGCCGTGCCCCAGTTCTTGCCGTCCGCCGCGCCGCGCCACAGGCGGCAGGTTGCCACCAGGATGCGGGTCGGATCTTCCGGGTCCAGTGTCCACACCGCCGGTGTCTTCAGCGCCGATCCATCGCCGCTTACCTGGGCATTGCCAATCACCTGCCCATGCGCGAAGTCCGCCGGGCCACACGCCGTACCAGATCCGCAACTGCTGATCGACACTCCCGCGCCTGAAGTCGCAAACCACGTTCCCGCATTCGCGCCCCAACCCGTTCCGGTTGAGCCTCCCGGCCCGTTCACCAGCAGCTGCCACGCGCCATCCTTGCCGCCCGCGGTTCCCGCTGCTCCGAATCCCGCCAGCAACTGATTCGCATCCGCCGGGTCCTGGGCCAGCGAGGTCACTTCCGCCAGCGAGCCCAGCGTTGCATTCAGGTTGGCGAAGTGCGCTGCGTCGTCGCTGGAGCAGACCGCCTGCTGCTGGTTCACCGCATCTGGCGTACGCCACAGCCCGCGGTCGTTCGCAAAGTAAAGCGTCGCGGTATTGGCTACCCACGCGATGCCATGCTGATTCGGGCCAAGGTGCGCCGCCCCGCACGAGGTCACATTCGTCGTATTTCGCCACACGCATCCCGCCGCCAGACTGCAGCGAAACAAATCCTGCGTCCCCGCAAAGAGCAGGGTGTCATTGCCTGATGGAATCGCGTTGAGCAAGAGTGCGTGGCTCGCGCCCGAGATCACGCCCACGCTCGTCTCGAGCGCATTTGCGATGCTAATCTGCTTGCCGAACACCGGCGTTTGAGACGCACAAGCTCCATTCGGAGCGCCGCACACGTCCTCCCATAATCCGAGGTCCTTGTCATTCTTGTCCGCTGCCAGCGCGAACATGTCACCACTGCCCGGCTGCACCGCCAGTGCCGCGCTATAGATGGGGCAATTCCAGGATCCGGTGAACGGGCAGGAGGATCGGCTGAGCGCTGTGCCGCCAGGCTGGTTCGTCATCCGTGTCCATGTCACTCCATCCGGCGAGGAGTAGAAACCATGATTGCGCAGCGCCGCCACGAAGATGCCGCGCACCGGATTCCACGCCACCGCCAGCGCTACGATGCCCGTCTGCTCGAGTATCGGCGACTGCAACGTCTGATCCGGCCCGTCGGAGATGGTTGCTAGCTGCCAGGTCTCTCCCGCGTCCTCGGAGTAGAACAGCCCGGACGCGCTATCGTTGCCCACATTGGTGTAGCCCGCGTTGACCATGTAGGCGCCTTGCGCGGTGGTCATTGCGGCGACCACCGTCTTCGGCATGGCCGTGCTCCAGGCAAAACCGGTAAACGCCTCGCCGAAGAAGCTGCTCTGTTCCAGGCCCGTCCCCAAATCGCGCGAACCGGTAATCGTCGTCCAGGAATTGCCGCCATCGGCGGAGCGCAGGATCCCGGTTCCATACAGCGAGTCCGGCTCGCCGGTCGGATCGCCAGTACCCGCCAGTACCACACCCGTGTGGCCCGGCTGCACGCTCACCGCCCCAACCCCCACCATGTTCAGGTGGAAATTCGGCACGTCGATGGCCGGCACCAGGTCGGTCACGGGAACGAATGTCACGCCGCTCGACGCCGCAGCATTAGTTGACTTAAAGACTCCGCCAGTGGTGCCGATATATACGGTGTTGCCGCTCGCATCCGAGGGATCGACCGCCACACTCAGCACGCGCCCGCTCGCCGGCCCTGTCGCGGTCGCGGTCAAGCTCGTGGGTGCCAGCGGTGCCCACGGCACATTCAGCGCCGCGTTGCCTCCGCTCTGTGCCAGCACGGGCGCGCCGGCACTCGCCAGCAATAGAAGTGCAGGGACGCAGGAGAGCCTCGTCCATCGGGGTGTAATCGCCCGACGGCGCGGCATGGTCTCCCTGTGTTGTCTGAGCCCTGTCTCTTGCATGGTCCCGGACGAATCGGCCCTGCCCTCCAGCGCATGAGTGCGCGCTGAAGAGTCCTTCGTCGATTATCCGGTGCAAAAGAAAGGAATTAGAGCTGTCACCAGGACAGTCATGTTACCAAACGGGGATGCTCTCTCCCACTTGCGCGCCAAAGCTTTCCCGATACCAGTCCACCGTCCGCTTCAGTCCCTCTTCAAAGCCCACCACCGGCTCATACCCGAACGCCTCGCGTGCCGCCGAGATGTCCGCCTCCGAATCCGTGATGTCGCCCAGCCGCGGTGGCCCGTACTGCGCAGGATGCGGGAACTCCAGCAGCTCCGCAAGAAATCGATAGGTCTCGTTCAGCGTGTGCCGTCCGCCGCACGCCACGTTGAAAGTCCTGCCGCCGATCTTCTCCTTCGGCGCAGCAGCCGCCAGCAGGTTCGCCGACACGGCATTCGCAATATAGGTGAAGTCGCGCCCCTGCTCGCCGGTTCCGAAGATCGTCGGGCGCTCGCCGCGCATCATCTGCAAGATGAACTTCGCCATCACTCCGCTGTAGGGCGAGTCCGGCGCCTGCCGCGGTCCGAAGATGTTGAAGTAGCGCAGGCATGCCGTCTCCATCCCATACACCTGCCAGTAGCTCTTCATGTAGAGCTCGCCGGTCAGCTTCTGGACTGCGTACGGCGCAATCGGCGCCGGCGTCATCGACTCGCGACGCGGCATCCCGGGCTGATTCCCGTACGCGGATGAGGAAGCTGCATAGATGACGCGACGCACACCCGCCGCCCGGGCTGCTTCGAGCAGCGTAAAGGTGCCGTTGATGTTGGCGTCGTGGCTCGGCGCCGGCTCCTTCACCGAGCGTGGCACCGAAGGCAGCGCGCCCTCATGAAAAATAACCTCCACGCCCTCGCAGGCCGCCCGCATCGCCGCCGTATCGCGCAGATCGGCCTCGCGAAAATCCAGCTTCTCTAGAAACGGCTCGATATTCGTACGCTTCCCGGTGACAAAATTGTCGATCCCGCGCACTTCCTCGCGGCGCTCCAGCAAAGCCTCGGCGAGCGCCGAGCCGATAAACCCCGCCACACCTGTAATCAGATATCTCGTCATCGCACTCCCGTCAGCATCGATGATACCGGCTGGAGGGTCGCCATTCGAACGCTGCACGACAGAAGCGGCAGCATCTAGCTGGCGCCTGTGCTGGCCAGACGCCTTCTCTCTAAGATAGAAAGCCAATAGCCAAAATGAAGATGAGCGCGAAGTACGCCGTTGCGTACGCCCATTTTCCATTGGTATGCAGCTTCACAGCCAACGGTCTTCTGCCGCGCTGCTGCAGTAGAAACACCGCCGCAATTTCAAAGATGCAGAGAAAGCAGAAGGTGAAGCTGGCGAGAAAGACCGCGTCCAGAAAGGTGAGATAGCCGACGCGCGGCAGGTCGCGTGCAATCGCGAACTCGAACGCGACCATCGACAGCAGCATGGTCATCGGTATCTTCAATAGCCAATCGAATTGCGATACATCGATCCAGAAAACGACAACCGGAATCATCGTCAACATCAGCAGGGGAAGGAAAATCTTCCAGACATAAAAGCCCGAGCGCCGCTTTATCCCGATGCGAAATTCAGCCCCGCTGACGGGCGGAATCGCTCGATCTTCGTCAATTTTTGCCGTTGCGTATTGAATCCCGCCGTCTGCCAGTGCCTTGATATGCCAGGCGGCAAGCTCGGCATGTTCCTCGGGAGAGATTCCAGTGGAGGGCAGCGGCTCGGTCGCGAATCGAATCTCAGAAGCGGCGGAGATGAATGGATGAAATTGAATCCGCAGCTCCTGACTATCGAAAGGGAACTTCCTCAAATCAAAATTGCTGGAAAGCGTCCCTTCAAATCCCTCGATATAGGTCACCTCCCCGTTTCTATCTGCCGTCAGTACAGATTGGGTCGCCTTATGCGAGATAGAATTCGCGGACTCAATCGCCGGCGTCCACAACTCATCCAGCCGGAATGTTCGCACAGCCGCGTGTTGATCCGCAGCACCTGCAGGCAATGCAAGGCGAGGGTCCAGCCATTTCGCAGTGAGATAGCCGCCAATCTCAAATGTCTCGCGGGTCTCATCGATAGCGGCGAAGTTTGTGATGTATAACCCGATCATGACTTCCACGGGAGTCTTGCCCTGCGTGGGATGCTGGCGCAGGTCCACCGCGGGTTTTGCAGGGGCTTTGTGAGGCTCTGCGCGTGCCGCTGCGATCACCGATACCATGACCCAGAGCGCCACCAGCATCACGCCGGACAACCCCCGTCGCTTCATGAGTTATCTATCCAGAGAAAGAAATGTCCCTAACTGTAACAGAGCGCGCACCCGCTGCAGTTGCGCTCTGCAGTTAGCCGCTAAGTCATGACTTAGCGGCCATAATTGCGACAATATTCTCGACTGGCTAGGTATCAGCCTGCACTTCCCACTGGAAGCAAAGCGCGTATCCATCCGGATCGCGCAGCGACATCTGCTTCATCCCATACGGCGCCACTTGCGGCTTGCTCACATCCACGCCCTTCGCGCGCAACTCTTCGTAGGCGGCATCCACATCCGGACAGCCGAAGTACAGGCCCGTATCTCCATGTGCCGCTGTGCGCGTCTCATCCGCAGGCACAGGTCGCTCTTCATCGAATTCGTACGCGGTGTTCAACATCAGATCCGCGCCACCCAAGCGAAGCCAGCACCAGTGAAAGCGATCCGGATCGCCGCCTCGATGCGGCGAATGACTCACCATCGCAAACCCCAACACATCGCGATAGAACCGCACCGAAGCCGGCATATCGTATACCTCCAGCAGCGTCGTCACCCCGCGCACATTCAGCGCCATCGCTCACCTCTCCCGCATGCCATCGCCCGCGCGGCTCTTTGCCCTGGTTAACAGCCACTGTTCGTACTCCGCCTTCAGCGAGGTGCCCATGTTGCGCGAACCGGGTTTTTGCTGCGCCAGATACAGCTGCCAGTCGCGGTAATCCTCCGCGGTCCCGGTAAGAATCGGACTGGTGCTGGGAACCACCTCGGCAATCGGCTCGTTGGGTGGTTTGGTTCTCCCGCCAAACAGCCATCCGCGTTCGAAGATCGCCAACGCGGCGATGCCGTACCGGAAGAAGCCGAACAGCGGAGTGACATGCCGTGCCAATCCCAGCGCAATGACGAGTGCCATAAAGGCAAGATGTGTCGCAATCGTGGATACAATCGGCAGTGAAATTCCGGATTCGTGGTCCGCACTCAGCACCAGCCACGCAAGGAAGAGGTGATACGAAACCAGAATGGATGTGTAGACAGCCCACCAGCCGGGCGGCACCAGGTGTCCTGCTAGAAACCCAAGCAGGCCCGCGACCATGAAAGCCGCGATATCCCTGCCCTCCAGATCCAACCACGCTGCCAGACCCATAGCTTCCCTCCGCGTCCGTTCAGGTTAGGGGCATCCGGGGGACAATGCGCACCATTAGAGCATCTTCGCTGTCGGAGAGAACAGGGTGAATCACGCAGGCGAACCTATTCGGAACGGGACGTCAGTCCTGCGAAGGCTCTTGCTCCTCGTCGCACCGCAGGCAACGCAGTTGCTTGCCCAGGTATGCTGCCCGTCCTTCTTCGGTCACCACCCAGGGCCGCAGCTCCCATGGCGGCCGATGCCGCACATGCTGCCGATGACCGCACTCGAGCTCGGCAACCCAGTCGCCGTGCTCATCCGTAAGGAACCCGACAATTGCCCGTTCTGCCATGTCGTGTACTAACAGCAGGCGCAGCTCTGTCCGCGCCAGGCTGCCCGGCCTTCCTGAATCAGGATCGGCACCGCAACCAGCGCAGCAACGGAATCAATCCATCCGATGTGAAAGATCGCGTTCGTCGCCAGGCCGATAAGCGTCACCAGCGCCAGATAGGCGATGATTGGTCCGGCGCGCCTCCCCGCGTTTCAGCCAGGCCAGCGCCGGCATCGCAATCAGTGCCGCTATCGTAATCGCCATTCCGATGCCACTGGTCTCCGCCTTTGCCCGCAAAGCCAGCGCAGCAATTGCCGTCGCCGCAACAATCATTGCCAACAGGAATAGCAGACCGCCGGCCAGCCGGTTCGCGCGCCGCTCCGGGATCGAAACACCGGGGAGACATTGCGCCAGGACCAGGGAAGCCGAAAGCAGCTCCACAAAGCTATCGGCGCCAAAGGCCAGCAGCGCCGCACTATGCGCAGTCTTCGCCGCGTAGAGGGAGACACCGCACTCGACGAGCATCCAGCCGAGCGTCACTACCTGCAGCCAGAAGACCGTCCGCGACGGCCGGACAGGAGCATGCGGCCCCTCGCACGCCCCTCCAAGCTGAACCAACTCGGCCATAGGGAAATGATAGTCGCGTCAGGCAAGCCAAGAATTCCCGTGCAAATCTCACGACCGGCGTGGCAGCATGAACTCCCCCGCACATCTCGTCTCCAGAGGTGCCATCATGCGCACTCCGGGTATCTTCGCCGTCTCGTCCCTGGTCCTGCTCTTTGCCGCGCCCGCCCTGAAGGCGCAGGCCCTCGCAGAAGGAGCGCTGACCACCGCCGCCTCTCCCGCCTCCACCCTGACCATGCCGCGCGTCCGGATGCCACACGCCACGGTGCCCAGCCCTACCGTCTACCACTACGCGACAGAGCCCACGACGCATCGCACCACGGCACATCAAACCGCCCATGCAGCCACGCACCGCGGCACCACGCATAAGAGCGGCCCAGCCGCCGCAAGCGCTCCCAGACACATCACCTATCGGCGTGTGCAATAACTGCGGTTTGCAATAAGGCTCGCGTCGCGGGTCGCTCCTCGCCATAAACTGACAGCATGTGCGGTCGCTACGTTCGGCGCTCGGATAAGCAGAAAATTGCCGAGCACTTCGCCGTCCACGGTCCGTCCATTCCTGACTTTGGCGAGTCCTGGAACGTCGCGCCGCAAACGTTTCAGCCGGTCATCCGTCTCAACCGCGATACGGGCGAGCGCGAACTCGTCCTGATGCGCTGGGGCCTCATCCCCTATTGGGCCAAGGACGCAAAGATCGGCCTCCGCTCCATCAACGCGCGCGCAGAAAGCATCGCCACGGCGCCCGCATTTCGCGAGGCCTTTCGGAAGCGCCGCTGCCTGGTGCCTGCCGACGCCTTCTACGAATGGCAGAAGATTGGCACGAAAGTCCGGCAGCCGTTCGCGATTGCTATGCAGGACCGCTCTCCCTACGCCTTCGCCGGACTATGGGAACGCTGGCGCGACCCCGCGACCAGGCAGCCGCTCGAAACCTTCACCGTCATTACCACCGATCCCAACGAACTCATCGAGCCGCTGCACGATCGCATGCCCGTCATCGTGCCCCAACGCGACTACGATCGCTGGCTCCAACCTGGCGACCCCGAACGTCCGCCGCTCGATCTTCTCCGCCCATTTCCA
>JBJMGC010000115.1:0-8999 GCA_045808105.1 Acidobacteriaceae bacterium
CAGCAGCACAGGAGCATCAGCAGCTCCGGCTTCGCGGTAGAAGAGCTTGACGCCATCCACTTCGACCGAGTGGATGGAGAGATACTTCTCAGTCGGAGCGGCGGCGGACGGTACGGAGATGGGCATGTGGACTCCTTTTGGTGTTCGTTTGATAGAAGAAGGAATGGCAGGTATTCGTTTGGCTTTCGTAACCTTTATAATTTATTTATACAGGTTACTGCAATTCAGATGGAGGGAAAGGTGAACGAGACTCAAAAGATCGAAATAGATTTCGGCGGGGAGCCTGTATGACTGGACCGGGTGCCAGTTCTGCTTCGCCACCCATCGAGCCGCTCTTCATAGGAGATCATCCGGCGATGGATCTGCTGAACACGATCGTTCGCCTCGACAGCGGACTCGTGGACGTATGGCAGAGCGATGATGACGTGCTCGCCTGGCTGGCTCGGACGGGCCTGATAGAAACGAAAAGCGCGGCGGATTTTCGGCGCGGGGATCTGCTCGCGGCCGCTCGCCGGCTGCGGGAGATCGTCCGCTCGCTGGTCGTCGCGAGGAAGGCGCAAAAGCGGGTCGATGTGGAACGGCTGGATCTGAAGCCGCTCAACCAATTCCTCGCCAAGGGAAGCAGCCATTGCCAATTGAAGGGAACGAAGCCGGCCGGTCTCTCGGTCGTGCGCCAGTATGAAGCGCCAACGCCTGAGGCATTGCTGGCGCCGTTAGCGGAATCTGCCGCGGAGTTCCTGGCGACGGCGGACATTAATCTAGTGCGAGCCTGCGAAGGGCCAGATTGCGTCTTGTGGTTCTATGATCGCACCAAGGCACATCGCCGTCGCTGGTGCAGCATGGAAATCTGTGGCAATCGCAACAAGGTCGCGCGGTTTCGCTCGCGGCAAGAGGCTTAGCTGTAAGTTGCTCATTCTATATTGGCGTCCCCGACGGGATTCGAACCCGTGTTACCGCCGTGAAAGGGCGGTGTCCTAGGCCACTGGACGACGGGGACGCGAAGCGGGGTTCGCGAATGCTGCCAGGCGGCAGCGCGATGCCCACTTGAGGCTGACTTTGAGGCTACCAAGAGGGCCGGGGGGTGTCAAAAGCGTGGGCTGCTGATAATCGATCCTGTTCCCGGCGTTCTTCGAACCGCCCACCGTTCTCGCTCGGAGCAAACGACGAGGATCGCGGATGCTATAACCCAATTACATGCGCAAGTTCCATTACCTCGATGTGCTGACGATCGTTTTCGTCGTCGTTCTGGTGATTTCGAATCTTGTCGGCCCCAAGATGTGCCAGGTAGGCCCGTTCAAATTGAGCGGCGCGGAGTTGCTCTTCCCGATTACTTACATCTTCGGCGACATCTTCACCGAGGTTTACGGCTATGCTGCGTCGCGCCGCGCTATCTGGATGGGCTTTCTGGCGATGGGACTGCTTTCCGTCTTTGGCGAGATTGCAGTTGCGCTGCCGCCCGCGCCCGATTGGCATAACCAGCAGGCCTTCGCCACCGTCTTCGGTCTAGTCCCGCGCTTTGCCGTTGCGAGTCTGGTGGCGTACTGGGCGGGTGAGTTCACCAACTCGTATACGATGGCCAAGCTGAAGCTGCTGACCAAGGGCTCAAAGCTGTGGACGCGTACCATCGGCTCAACATTGACCGGGCAGGCCGTCGATACGACGCTCGTGATCATGATCGCCTTCTACGATGCGCCCTGGTCGGCAAAGGCGAACATCATCATATCGTCCTACTTGGCGAAAGTGCTGTACGAGGTTCTGGCGACGCCGCTAACGTATCTCGTAGTATATGGACTCAAAAAAGCGGAGCATGTGGATACATTTGACGATCACACCTCTTTCAATCCGTTTCGGTTCCGCTCGAATGTGGCAGAGCAGAGCGGTACGGCCGTCCCGCGATAGGTGCACTGCATGAATGTCAGAGAAGAGCGCATGCGGGCAATCGTGGTCAAAGACCCAGGGGATGCGGCTAGGATGCGAGTGGCAGAGGTGCCGCGGCCAGCGCCGAGACCCGGCGAGGTGCTGATCAAGGTCACAGCCGCGGGCGTGAACCGCGCCGACATTGTGCAGCGCAAGGGACACTATCCGCCGCCCGCCGGCACCACCGAGATTCTTGGCATGGAAGTGAGCGGATACGTCGCTGCGACAGGCACGAATGTGGCGCGATGGAAGACTGGCGACGCGGTATGCGCGCTGCTGGCGGGCGGGGGGTACGCAGAATATTGCGTGGCGCCGCAGGGTCAGGTACTGCCAATTCCGGTAGGCGTTTCTGTGGAGAACGCCGCCTCATTGCCGGAGGCAGCGTTCACTGTATGGGCGAACCTGTTCTTCGACACCCAGATACTGCGGACACGTGAGTCGATTTTGATACAAGGCGGATCGAGCGGCATCGGCTCCTTTGCGATTCAGGCAGCGCGGCACGTCGGCGCGCGCGTAGTGACGACAGCAGGCTCAGCGGAGAAGTGCGCCTATTGCCGCGAGCTCGGCGCTGAGGCGGCGTGGAATTACAAAGAGGAAAACTGGGTGGCGGCCGCGTGGGCATGGTCTGAGGGCAAAGGTATTCAGGTCATCCTCGATATGATCGGCGGCGACTACTTCGGCAAACACATCGAACTCCTGGCGCAGCGCGGGCGGCTCATCCACATTGCAACGACCAAGGGCGCCGAGGTCACGCTGGACCTGCGCGAAGTCATGCGAAAGCGGCTGATCGTCACCGGGTCGACGCTGCGCGCGCGCAAGCCGGAGGAGAAGAGCCTGTTGCGCGAAGGCGTGGAAGCGAAGCTGTGGCCGGCAATTGCGAGCGGCGCGATCCGTCCCACAGTGCATGCGAAATTTCCGCTGGCCGATGCGGGAGAGGCGCACCGGCTGATGGAATCGAGCGCCCATCTCGGCAAGATCGTGCTGACAGTCTGATAAAGGACAATCGAGCGCTGTACACGCGATATCCGCGTGCCGCGTGAGGAGGCGGCGCAGGTCGTAGATATCCCGAAGAACGAAGGATGGACCGTGGATGTTGTCTACTATCCTCGGGAGGGGCAAGGCTTCATGAAGCGGGAAGACGAGATTGATGAGATCACGCGTATGGTGGCCTGGTTCGATAAGTATCTGAAGGGCGCCATTGCCGGCACTCGCTGAACGCGCGCCGCGGCGCCGGTGGCGCATCGGGTGGCTCCTGGGCCTCGGCGTTCTGGTCAACTACTTTGACCGCGTCAATCTGTCGGTCTCGCATGGCGCGCTGTATACGGCCTTCGGCATCTCGGATGTAGCGTTCGGCTATTTGTCTGCCGCATATAACTGGAGTTACGCGCTCTGCCAGTTGCCTGTCGGCGTGGTGCTGGATCGCTTCGGCGTGCGCCGTGTGCAGCGCATCGGTATCTTCATCTGGAGCCTCGCGTCCTTTGCCGCGGCCATTACGCCCAGCCTGCCAGGATTCTTTGCTGCGCGTCTGCTGCTGGGCATTGGCGAAGCGCCAACCTTCCCGGCGAACGCGAAAGCGATCGGCGTCTGGTTCCCAACGCGGGAGCGCAGCTTTGCAACCTCGCTGACCGACGCAGCGGCAAAGGCCGCATCCGCCATCGGAGTGCCGCTGATAGGGCTGCTTCTGCTGCATGTAGGTTGGCGATTGAGCTTCGCCGCCACCGGAGTCATCAGTCTTCTTTTCCTACTCGTGTTCTGGGTTGTGTACCGCGAGCCGGAGGAAGATACGGAATTGAGCGAGGCGGAGCGGCGGCTGATTGCGGACACAGCCGAAAATGAACCGCCTGCCGCTGAAGGGCCGGCACTCTCGTTGCTCGCGCTGCTGCGGCAGCGGAAAGTCCTCGGGCTCTCGCTTGGCTTTGGATCTTACAACTATGTCTTCTACCTGCTGCTGACCTGGCTTCCCAGCTATCTTTCGAGCGCCTTGCATGTTGACCTGCTGCATTCCTTCCTATACACCGGCCTGCCCTGGCTATTTGCTACCGCGACAGATCTATTCCTGGGAGGAATGCTGGTGGACGCGCTGGTATCGCGCGGATGGAATGCGCCGCTGGTGCGCAAAGCGGTGCTGGTCGGGGGTACCGCGTGCGGGCTGGGCATTCTGGGCGCAACCTATGCGCATACTGCCGTGCAGGCGCTGATCTGGATCAGCATTTCCATCGGCGGACTCTCCGCCGCGGCGCCGGTCGGCTGGTCGATTCCCGCGCTGATTGCACCGCGCGCGAGTGTGGGCAAGGTGGGCGGCATTGTGAACTTTGTATGCCAGGTCTCAGGAATTACCGCGCAAATCCTCACTGGCTACATCGTGCGCGCCACGCACTCCTACGCGCTGGCCTTCGGAATCTCGGCTGTCTACCTGCTACTTGGGATCGCCGGCTACCTTGTGCTACTCGGACGCATTGAGCCGATGGAAGCGGCGCCCTTCACTGCTGCGTAGCTCTTGTCGGCACCGGTGCGGCTGTTGTGCACGGTAAAGCTGCCATCGCGGCTGGCGGTCAGCTCGATATCCTGGCCCGCGTCAGGACCATCGAGGTTGGCGATGTACTCGGATTGCGTGTTGTGCCCTGCGCCGCCCTCCTCCGAATAATGTAACTGCCACAGTGCCTCAAGCCCCGGAGCATTTCGAACCGTGTCGAGCGTCGGGATCGATCCGCCCTTCTTCGCGCCGTTGTCCATGATCGCGACCCGCGGGTAAATGGCATGGACCAGCGCCGGACTCGAGCTCTGATACCAGCCGTGGTGGGAGACAACGAGCACGTCCACTTTGCCGAGCCGGTTGACCGGGCACATCAGGTCGCGCTCCTTGTCCCAGGTCAGGTCGCCGAGATCGAGGATTTTTAAATCGCCGAAGCGGATCAGCACACCCAGAGAGCGTGCGTTTTCCGTCTGGTCTGGCGGACGAATCTCGCTTTGCTTGCAGAAGGCATTGGGCTCGCCTCCACCTGGGAGCGCCTTCTGCAGCACCTTGCCATCGCCGCTGATGACAGTGACATCCATACCTTCGATGGGCAGGCGATCGCCGGGCTTTGCAACTATCTCCTTCGCTTTTGTGTCCGCAAGCACCTTCTGGAAGGCTGCGTAGCCGTGTTCGGTCACACCGTGGTCCAGTTCACGGTTCGGGCCATGGACAATAAACGTGCCGACGGGAATTCTCTGGACCAATTGCGGTACACCGCCTACGTGGTCGTCGTGGTAGTGGGTGATGAGGACGAAATCGATGCGGCTCAGGCCGGCACTCTTCGCTGCAGCGGCGATGCGATCAGCGTCGCGGAAATTGTTACCCGGCCATCCGGTATCGATCAGCAGCGACTTCCCTGCAGGCGTGATGAATAACGTGGACTGGCCACCTTCGACATCGATGAAGTAGACGCGAAGCTTGCCGGCCGCTGTTCCTTGTGCCTGCAGGCTGATGGCAACGGTAATGACGACGAGAATAGCGAGGACCGCGCGGAGACGAAGCATCATGGCTGGCTGCCTTTGTTCGGATGTGAAACAGTGGCGCGAGTGGCGCCGGTGGAAATGCCGCCATCGACCAGCAACGTCTGACCGGTCACGTAACGGCTGGATTCGGATGCGAGAAAGACGATCGCGCCATCGAGGTCGTGAACATCGCCGGGCCGCTTCACCGGGATGCGATCGACGAGATAGTCGACCCACTCCTGGTTTTCGTAGAGGACCTGATTCTGCGCGGTGCGAAACCATCCGGGTGCGAGGCAGTTGACGGTGACGCCGTAGGGACCCCAGTCGTCAGCAAGGCTCATCGTGAGCTGGCGCACACCGCCGCGGCTCGCTCCGTAGGGCCCGAGTCCTGCATAACCGGCAACGCTGGTGACAGAGCCGATGTTGATGATGCGACCGTAACGATGCTCAACCATGGCGCGCGCGATGGCCTGCGCGACGAAGAAGCTGCCGCGCAGATTCGTATCGAGCACGAGGTTCCAATCGTCCCAGGTGACATCCAGTGCGGGCTTGCGGACATTGCAGCCGGCGTTGTTCACCAAAATGTGAACCTGCGGAAATGCAACACGCACCTGCTCCGCCATGTTGCGGATGCTGGCCTGGTCTCGCACGTCGAGCGCGATGGGGTGCGCGCGGCGGCCGAGCGATTCCATCTCGGCAACAAACGAAGCAAGATCGTCGGCCCTGCGGCTCGTAAGGATGAGGTCCGCACCGGCTCGCGCCAGTGCGCGTGCAAAGTGCTGTCCCAAGCCGCGGCTGGCTCCGGTGACAATTGCTGTTTGACCAGAGAGGTCGAACAGCGAGGTATCCGGACCGGGCTTCCCGCCGGAGTTCCCGATTGGATTCATGCCGGCTCGCCTGTTTGCTTCCCGCCCAGGCGAGGATCGAGCACCACCTTCATCAGGTTCGGCTCGCGCGCATGGAGGCGTGCGAACCACGAGGGACCTTCATGTAGCGGCGCGACCGCTGTGATCAGCGGCGAAACTTTGATCTTTCCGGCAGCGATCCACTCCATGGCCTGCGGGTATTCGCCGGCCGAAGCGCACGAGCCTTGCAGGCGAATCTGCCGCGTCACCACCTTTTGCAGCGGGATCGAGACCTCGGGCGAGATGTTGCCGACCAGCGCGACCGTGCCACCTTTCCGTGTGCAGTCGATCGCGGCTGCAACCGTCTCCGGGCGGCCCACTGCTTCGAAAACCACGTCGACGCCGCTACCGCCTGTCAGCTGGTCGATGCGCGTTTTCAACGAATCGCCTGCGCTGTCGATCACCGCCTCCGCGCCCAGGGAGCGCGCAAGTTCGAGTCGTGTGCTATCAACATCAGTGACAAAGACACGCGAACAACCAGAGGCGCGCGCCGCCTGCAGGATGAGCAGCCCGATCATGCCCGCACCGATGACAAGCGCCGTCTCGCCGCCAATGACTTCACCGACACGCACCGCGTGGATGGCAACCGAAACCGCTTCGAGCATCGCAGCGTCGGCAAAGGAGAGGTTATCCGGCAGGCGATAGAGAATGCGCTCAGGAACGGTTACATATTCAGCAAAGGCGCCCGCCCTGCGGTACTCGCCGCAGGACACCCCGACGACCTGCCGGTTGTCGCAGAGGTTCACCTCACCGCGCCGGCAGAACTCGCACGCGCCGCAGTAGACGGTGGAATCAAAGGTGACGCGGTCACCGATTTGGTAGCCGGAAACGCCTTTCCCGAGCTCGGCCACAACGCCCGCCGCTTCGTGCCCCATGACAATCGGCGGAATGCGGCGCCCGGAACTGCCATCGTAGCCGTGGACATCGCTGCCGCAGATGCCGCAGGCTGCGACCCGGATCAGGACCTCACCCGCAGCGGGGCTGGGGGCCGGCAGCTCCGCCATGGCCAGATGTTTATATTCGGAGAGCAGCAGGGCCTTCATGTGCGATCTCAGGTTACAGCAGAAAGCCCCCGGCTATGCCGAGGGCCTGTTTGGGCGGAATCCTGCGCCACTATGCGCTGAATGACGAGCCGCAGCCGCAGGTGCTCTTCACGTTGGGATTCTCGAATTTAAAGCCTGCCGCTTCCAGGGTCTCCACGTAATCGACCACGCAGCCATTTAGGTACATCAGCGAAGTGGCGTCCACGAAGACCTTCATGTCATCAAATCTAAAGACCTTATCCATCATGCCAGCCTGGTTTTCAAAGGACATGGAGTACTGAAAACCGGAGCATCCGCCGCCTACGACGCCGATGCGCAGGCCGGCGGGGAGCGGGTCCTGCGTGGCCATGATCTCCCGCACCTTCGCAATAGCCCCGTCGGTCAGGGTCAGGGGCGCCTGCTTGGGCGCGTTGGATTGATCGGTCAAAGGCTGCGCGATGGTTGCCATAATCTGTGGTTCTCCCCTTGGAGATGCTGTTGCCTATATTTTAGAGCGGCGGCCAATCCCCGACAAGTTTTATCCGAATTGCCGCCTTACTACACAGATGCGCAAAGGCGGGGTTGCGTCGCAGGATCGAGCGTTGGTTGGCAAATTACTGCCGGGCGGTGATTTTATCTGCCACGCGATCGTACTGCTCCTGGGTTAGCAAACCACGCTGCACCAGGGACCGGGGGCTGCGATAGGGGCGGCCTTTCACGATCTCACGGGCCTTGGTGATGCTGATTCCCGGGAGCATCGCGATGCTGACGGTCGAGGCGCTGTTGATGTCCACACGATCGCCGTTTTCGCCTTGCTTGCTGTTTAGGCCATCTTTCACGCCCTGGGTAGCGGCATTGACGCCATCGACCGCATTAGCGGCTGCAACTTTGGCGTTCGCAGCGAGTTGCTTTGCGGCTTTCTGGGCATCACGCGTGGCTTCGGCGGATTTCTGCCGGATCTCCTGATCATTCTGGCTGTTAGACCTGCTGGTGCAGCCGACTGGCGCAAGCGCCAGCACGGCGAGTGCGCAGACCGCCGCAATATCGAGAAGACGAGGTGCCGAGGCGTTCTTCATGTGCGCAAATCTCCGGGTTTTCATCGATCTCGACCGAAGGACCAATCCACAGCGTGTGATGAGCAATGCAGCCTGCAGGCTGCCGTCCCGCGGAGATTGGGCTGGACGCTGGATAGAACCGCAGTGTGCCCGATACTTCTTTAGCGATAACTGGTCAGTTACCATTCAGGCCCTTTTTTACGCCTTTGGCCCCTATTAAATCTTTGAAAGATACGTGGAAATTTGCCTCGAAAGATATTGTCAATTATCCCACAAAAGGACTAGCGTTCACACCAGAACGGCCCCTCTTCCCCAGAGACCGGCTGTACAGCAGGGCTGCCGCATCCGGCACCGGCATTTGGGACCGCTCACAGATGAACCGGAGGTACTGTATGCACTACCTGACCATCGTTTTCATCGCTTGGGCAGTGGCTGCTACCGTCCTGCTAGCGCTACTTGCCTATCGCTCCACGCTAACTCGCTACGAAGAGGATTGCCTTTTTCTGGGAGACTGCAACGACCATCAACACAAGGAGCAGGAGAGCATCCTGGCCCGTGTGCGGAAGGTACAGCCTGCCGTTCGCTTCATGACTGTCGCTACCTGCATTATGTCGGCAGCGCTG
>JBJMGC010000116.1:0-22618 GCA_045808105.1 Acidobacteriaceae bacterium
CACGCTTTCGCTACCGCGAGCGTGGCTCCTCAGGGAGCAGTGACGGAGTGGGCGCAGACCGCAATGCGGCTGCACCTGGGCTGGCTCGCGATCGGAATTCTGATCGCCTTTGTGCCCTTCCTGCTGACACGCGGCTTGATGGAAGGCCGGCAACGGATCTGAGCAGGTTCTCGAAGATAGACAAAGGCCAACGCTCAGCGCGCTGGCCTTTTGTTTTCGTACAAGCTAAAGCTTTGCGACGAATGCCCCCCGGCGCGCCACGCCTTCCTCCACGTCGTTGTGCGAGACGGCGTAGGAGAGCCGGATGTGCTCGTGAGTGCCAAAGGCCTCTCCTGGAACGACGACCACGCCAGCATCGTGCAAGAGGCGCGTGGTGAGCTCTGCTGGAGTGGCGATACCGGATTTCTTCAGCAGTCCGGAAACGTTGGGATAGGCGTAGAAGGCGCCCTCCGGCATGGTGCAGGTGATGCCAGGGATAGTGCGCAGGCCGGAGACGATGGTGTCTCGCAGCCGGATGTAGTCGGCGCGCATCTCGCAGACGCATTCCTGCGATCCGGTGAGCGCAGCAATGGCGGCCTTCTGCACCATCGCCGCGGTGGACGAGGTGGACTGCGACTGCAGCTTGCTCATGGCGGCGATGATCGGCTTGGGCCCGAGGGCGAAGCCGGCGCGCCAGCCGGTCATCGCATAGGTCTTTGAGAGGGAGCCGAGCACAATCAGGTGTTCCTTCGCTTCGATGACTGATGCGCCGGAGAATGGCGCTTCGTTGAAGACGAGATACGCGTAGCACTCATCCAGCATCAGGTAGATGCCGCGGCTGTGCGCAAGCCGGACGATGCGCTCGAGGTCGGCCCGGGAGATGACGGCGCCCGACGGATTGGACGGCGAATTGAGGATGATGGCCTTGGTGCGCGGTGTCATCGCGCGCTCGATCGCCTCGGCGGTAACGCGGAAGTTTTCGCTCTCGGCAGTCTGGAGATAGACGACCGTGCCGCCTGCGTACTGGATGATGTCCTTGTAGGAAACCCAGTAGGGCACCGGCAGGATGACCTCATCGCCGTGATCGATGAGCACTTCAATGGCGTTGAACAGCGCGAGCTTGCCGCCGGTGGTGAAGACCGCTTCTTCCGGCGTGTAGCTGGAGCCGAAGTCGGTGGCGTGGCGCTCCACGATGGCTTTGCGCACTTCGGTGATGCCGGAGACGACGGTATAGCGCGAGAAGTTCGCTTCGATGGCGGCGATGGCCGCATCCTTGATGTGGCGCGGTGTGGCGAAGTGCGGTTCGCCCGCGCCGAAGTCGACGAGCTTCGCGCCCTCGGCGCGCAGCTTGGCGGCGGCGGCGGTAACGGCCATGGTGGCGGAGACTTCGATGCGGCCGATGCGCTCGGACAATTTTGGTGCGGCGCTGGACGGCTTTGCGCTAGTCAGGGTGGCGGTTGCGCTCATGCTCATTAGTTTACAGGGTGCTGCCGCCATGGCCTTGCACTGATAGCAGTAGCGTCTAGCGGAAGAATGACCGCAGCTGCGCCTCTACCATGCCGCCCAGGTATGCGGGAGATTTCTCCACGTTGACGGTCAGCACGTCGCCGTTCAGCTCGTAGGTGGCTTCCACGCCCTTACCGGCGACGCGGTTGCCGTCTACGATGAAGCCGGAGCTCTTCAGCTCTCCCAGACCTTTGTCCAGGATTGCGGGTGTGACACCTTCGATCGTGTGAATCGGCATCTTTGTACTCTACGGTTTCCCGGCGAATCGTCCAATGGGACGTCGTAGCATCGCCTTATTGCGTCGCGAGGATCGCAGCGACACGCTCCAGGTCGGCCTCGGTATCGACGCCGATGGTCGTGTGGGGGGTCTGCTCGACGTAGATCGGAATGTTGTGCGCCAGCAATCGAAGTTGTTCCAGGCGCTCGGTGATTTCGAGCGGGTGCGGGGGCAGCGCTGCGAAGCGCTCGAGCGCGTGGCGACGATATGCGTACAGGCCGAGGTGCTTACGGTAGACGATGCGGCCAGCACGGTCGCGGTCGAAGGGAATGGTCGAGCGCGAGAAGTAAAGCGCGCGGCCATCTTCGGCGAGCACCACCTTCACCGCATTGGCATCGGCGACCTCTTCCGGCGTACATGGTGTCCAAAGCGTGGTCACCTGCGCCTCAATCCCGGAGCGATCGAAAGGTGCAAGCAGCGCGTCGATGTGGGCGGGACGAAGCATCGGTTCGTCACCCTGGATGTTGACGACGATCTCGGACGGAATCTGCTGCGAAATGGCGTGCACGCGGTCCGAGCCGCTCTGCAGGTCGGGTGAGGTCAGCATTGCTTCCCAGCCATGCTCTGCCGCTAGAGCGATCACTTCCTCGGAATCGGTTGCGATCACCACGCGATCCAGCCGCGGCGCGGCGAGCGCTGCCTCGACGATCCATTGCAACATGGGCTTGCCCGCGATCTCGCGCAGCACCTTGCGCGGCAGGCGTGTGGACGGAAGGCGCGCGGGGATCACAGCGAGGGTGCGGATCGGAGTCATAGCTTGCCTTGAACCTTCTGGAGACCTCGATTATCTTCGACGGACACTCGCGTTCCTGCAAGCTCACCGCACATCCGGCGAAGTCAAGGTATGCTTCTGACCATCCTCGTTACTGGAGCCCATGGATGCGTCTGAAGCGCTCGCTGTCTGGTTTTGCCTTGCTGGTTTTGTCTCGTACCTTCTCTGGCCGCGCGAAACGCGCGCAGCAATTAAGCAGGATTTCGAATCGATGGTCGTGCTCTCGGTGGTGGATCAAAAGTGGTGGATCGTGATGGGAATAATTCGATAATTATGCTCTGTGCCGACATGGTGCTCAGTGCCGTTCTATCCACGGCCCTCATGAATGCTCAAGCCTTGCCAGTTGGTCAGTTCCGCATCCTGGTTGAAGATCGTTCAGGCGCTCCCATAACAGATGCCCGCCTCACTATCGTTTCGGCCGAGGGACAGCTGCTGCCGATTCGCACCGTGAACTCTGATGGGCAAGTTACGCTCGAATTCAACCCACAGGGATATTCGGTAGTGCCTCACTTTGAAATTAGCGCGGCACTTACAAGCCCCGTAATTCAAAGTGAGGCACTACCGGATATTCCCTGTGCGTTGCGAGCTCCGGTTTCGTTACGAGAGAGGTACAGCTACATACAACCAAGCAAACCTCACAAACCGGTTCTCGTCATTCTCGAACTCGGAGAATGCGCGGAGTGTGTGGCGGTGCGGCAAATTCCGCCGGATCCGCCTGGGCTAAGCCCAGAGCTAGCAGAGGATAGCTGGGTTGCAGATGCCGATGGACGCATCTTCCTGCCACATGCGTGCATGCCCGAATGGGCAAAAAGTCGCGCCACGGTGGAACCGTTTCCGTTTCTGACCGCTGAAGTCGCCTGGCCTCGATCATGTTTGGGTTCCGAACCAGCCCGTCTTCGCACTTCTGACAGGTTCAGATCATAGGAGCCCTTCAATTGACGCTCCGGAACGCGTTCCATAAGATAGAGGCTGGCCTAGGCGGCGTTCTGCCGCTTGTTTCGGCCTCCTTCAGGCGGTGTAGCTCAGATGGTTAGAGCGACGGACTCATAACCCGTAGGTCGACAGTTCGATTCTGTCCACCGCCACCAAACTGAAGTCGCCGGGAAAGGCCCTGCTGCTTGATCTGGCTTCGACGCTTGCTGATGTTTGCGCTGGTCTGCGCGTTTCTCTACGTCGGCACAGTGTTCTGCCTCGACCGCACGCTTCCTCTTTCCAATACGAGTGCGACGCACTTTGACACGCTGATCGTGCTGGGGTATCCGGCGCAGCGGGACGGCACTCCCCGGCCGGAGATGCGGGAGCGGGTTATGGAGGGCGTGCGCGAGTACCGGGCCGGGGTGGCGCCGCGGATCATCATGACCGGCGGGGCTGCGCATAATCACTACGTAGAGGCGGACGTCATGGCGAAGCTGGCGGAGTCGCAGGGCGTTCCCGCCGGCGCGATTCTCGAAGAGAACCAGGCCAAGGACACGATCCAGAATGCGTATTACTCAGTCGAGATCATGAAGGGGCACGGCTGGCACTCGGCCGAGGTGATCAGCTCGCACAGCCACCTGCCGCGGGCGAGCTTGATCTTTGCGCATTTTCCGATTGCGTGGCGGATGCATGCCGCGCCGACCCCTCCGGAATATGGGCTGCTGCATCGTGCGGCGGCGGAGTGGTACGAGGCTGCGGATACGGCGCGGCTGCGGCTCACCAGCTTTCCCGAATCGCGCTTCCTGGCGGCTCATTAAAACTTGCCTGCTAACCCCCACCCCCTCCGGCGACCGAAGGCCCTTGTTTAAGTCCTTTCCTTAATTTGTTTAGGCGGTCTACAGGAGGTGCCGGGGTTTACTACTGGGGATTATTCCCCGGTCCCGGTGCTTTCGCCGGCCCTTTTGGGATTGACAAGGTCCCGCAACTCTTTGCTGGGCTTGAAGTAGGGGACGCGCTTGGCGGGGACTTCGACCTTGTCGCCGGTCTTGGGGTTGCGTCCGGTGCGCGGCTTGCGCTGGCGGATGCGGAAGCTGCCGAAGCCGCGGATTTCGATCTTGTCCCCAGCCTGAAGTGCCTGAATGACGGCATCAAAGACGGTATCAACGACGACTTCGCCGTCCCGGCGGGTCAAATCTCCAATTTGTGTCACTTCTTCGACGAGATCAGCTTTGGTCATTGTGCGGCGCTCCAGAGGAGTTAACAGCGGCAAGTTCAAAAAGTGATGCAACCCCAATGATAGATGCGGGATAGCCTGTTCTGTACCAGAAAATCGAACCACGGCTGTTTTGTTTCAGACATATCTTGTTGAATTTCCTGGAATTCCGCGGGTGGACAGGGACGCACTTGGGAATCGCCTGGAATAGTATGAAGGAAGCGCCCTGGAGGGCCAAACGGACTTGAGCCATCCGCGATACACCATTGTCATTCCTGCTTATAACGAAACCGCCCGCATTGAACGCGCTCTGGGTTTGGTGAGCGGCTGCATCCGGCAGCGCGGGTGGGATGCCGAGGTTGTGGTGGTGGATGACGGCTCGACCGATGATACGGCCGCTCTGGTCGAGGCGTGGACGCCACGGCATCCCGAGGTGCGGCTGATCCGGAACGACCGGAATCGTGGCAAGGGATACAGCGTGCGCAGCGGCGTACTGCGTGCCGCCGGCGAGGTTGTCATGTTCACGGATGCGGATCTTTCGTCTCCGATCGAAGAGGCGGAGCGGCTCTTTACCGCCATTGCCGACGGTGCGGATGTAGCGATCGGATCGCGCTGGCTGACGGGAAAGCGAATCGTGCACAAGCAGCCGCTGTACCGGCGAGTGTTCGGGCGGTGTTTCAACGCGCTTACCCGCACCATCATGCGGCTTCCCTTTGCCGATACGCAGTGCGGCTTCAAGGCCTTTCGGCGAGAGGCTGCGCACCAGGTCTTCGGGCTGCAGCGCATCGAACGGTGGGGCTTCGATCCGGAAATACTATTTATTGCGATCCAGCGCGGGCTGCAAGTCTCCGAGGTGCCAGTCACCTGGGGACACGACGAACGTAGCCGTATCAGTTACTTGCGTGACGGGATGCAGATGCTGATGGAGCTGGTTTACGTTCGCTGGAACGCTCTGCGCGGGGTGTACCGGCGGGAGCCCGCGGAGTTCATTCGTGAACCCGCCAGGCCGGAGCAGCGCGAGTCGGCGCGGCACACGGCTCTTTAGCAAAGAATCGATCAGATGCGGAGTGAAGTGACAGGAAGCGCGGGCTACCCGCGTGCGCAGCCCTGCAGCTTGTCAGGAAGCAATTGACTGCGGTGCTCTGTAGGGAAGAACAGGGGTGCTGATCGGGCGCTTGGGACGCGGACTGATGCGCACCGTGCGGTCTTCGACCTGTTCGAGGAAGTAAGCCTCGCTGCAAGGGCCGCAGAGCCAGAAGTGTTCCATGCGGCGGGCAGTCTTGGCACCGTTCCCTGCCACGGGACGTGTTACGTCGAATACATAGACTCGCCCCTCCCGAAGGTAGTGGAGCGGCTTGCAGCATTGTGGATTCGCGCAGTGGTTGACCATTGGGGGACCCTCGCCAGAAGGTACGGCATGTGCCGTCTTCTGCGTTGTTAATTTTCGGAGCGTACCGCGTTGCGCGCCAGACAGATTGCGCGCCGGATGTTGTTTCCAAGCCTTGCGATACCTAGTAAGAATGCACCCAAAGCGATCCAGTTGTCTTCAGAAATCTCAGACAACCTTCCAGTTAACGTGCATAACGGGAATGCAAGCGCAGTGCATTCCGCTAACAGCACCTTTGCAGACCAAGCCCAAGCTGTGCGAGGATCACCGGTTGGATCGGATTTCGTATTGGTGATTCCAGGCGTCCCGTCTCCGATGGGAGCGGCTTTTCTTCGGGAAAGCCGGGCGGTGGTGTGGGGCTTCGGGAAAGACCTTTATGAGATCCGGTCAGGGCCCTCTTTCCGGATATGCCTTTCTTGCGCAGCACATTCATTGCACTTTCACGGAACGCTTTCATGCGCCGCTTCTCGGAAGCGTCCTCGATGGGCCGCCGGCTTTCCTCCCGCTTTGTTGCGGGGATGCATACGGCCGATGCTCTGCGGGCCGCAGCGGAGCTGAACAGCCAGGGAATTTCAGTCACGCTGGACAGCCTGGGCGAGAATGTTCACTCGCCCGAGGAGGCGCATCGCTCGGCCGCGATCTATCACGAGCTGCTCGATGCCATTCACGAACGGCACCTGGATGCGAATGTCAGCGTGAAGCTGACGCAGATGGGCATGGACCTGGACCCGGAGCTGGCCGAGGAGATTGTTCGCGACATGACCGACCATGCGCGGACGACCGGAAGTTTTGTGCGCGTGGACATGGAGGGCAGCGAGTATACGCAGGCGACGATCGACATGGTGCGCCGTATCCATGTCCAGCCAGGGAACCAGGGGCACATCGGGATCGTGATCCAGGCGTATCTATATCGCAGCCAGGCGGATATTGGCGTGCTGCTGAAGGATGGCATCCGCATCCGGCTGTGCAAGGGCGCCTACCAGGAGCCGGCGGATAAGGCGTTTCCGGCGAAGGCGCAGGTGGACGAGAACTTCGTGCGCCTGACGGAGATCCTGGTGGACAGCGGAATCTTTCACGGCATCGCAACGCATGACGAAAAGATGGTGGAGGCGACCTGCGCCTACGTTAGGAAGCAGGGGATACCGCAGTCGGCGTTCGAGTTCCAGATGCTCTACGGGATACGGCGCGACCTGCAGGCCGCGCTGGTACGAGAAGGCTACCGGGTACGGGTGTATGTTCCGTTCGGGACGGAGTGGTACCCGTATTTCATGCGCCGGCTGGCGGAGCGCCCGGCGAATGTGATCTTCCTGGCGAAGAATGTGCTGAAAAGCTAAGCGCGGAACGGGTTAGAGCTATTCCGTGGTTCGTGCGGCGGGTTTGCCCCGTGTTGGGCCAACTTTCGATACCCTCCGCTTTGGCGGACCCTCTGCAGTCGGCCAATGGACGAGTCGGCGGGTTTCACCGTACAAGATTTGGTCTGGTGTGCAAGTCCTCAGACGGGTTTTCTCGGCAATAAAACGAAACCCCGCGTGGGATGAGCCGATGTTCATAGGCCTGCCGTTCCAGATCGTCGCGGAAATCGGGATGAGCGAGTGAGATGATGGCCTTCGCGCGCTCCGCCACGCATTTTCCCTTTAGATTGACCATGCCGAACTCGGTAACCACATACATCACGTCCGAGCGCGGCGTTGTCACGATGTTGCCGGGCGTAAGGGTAAACACGATACGGCTGCGGCGCTCACCGCGCTTTTCGTATGTCGACGAAAGGCACATGAACGACTTGCCCCCTTTGGACGCATACGCGCCACGCACGAATTGGAGCTGCCCTCCTGTGCCGCTGATATGTCGATACCCATCGGATTCCGAGGCCGCCTGGCCCTGCAAATCGATTTGCGTGGTGTTATTGATGGAGACGACCTTATCGTTTTGCATGATGATGTGCGGCGAATTCGTGTAATCCACCTGGTGGCAGTACAAGTGCGGGTTGCGATTAGTCGTGGCGTAAAGGGCGAGCGAGCCCAACGCAAATGTATAAACCACTTTGCCTGGATCCAGCGTCTTTCGTGATCCCGTGACCCGGCCTGAACGGTAAAGCAATCCGAGACCATCGGTCAGCATCTCTGTGTGGATGCCCAGGTCTTTTACTCCGCTGTCCATCAACAACTCACACACGGCATTAGGCATACCGCCGATGCCGATCTGGAGACAGGAACCGTCTTCGACTTCAGCCGCAATCCGCCTTGCAACTGTGCGGTCGATCTGGCTCGCCTCCGGATTGGGGAGTTCCGCGCACGGCTGATGGTCGCCGTCAATGACGAAATCGACCTCGCTGATGTGCACACCGTTGTCTTTACCGAACACGTACGGCATCTGATCGTTGATCTCGACGATGACCAGGTGCGCGCGTTCAATGATGGCCCGCTGCCACATATTCGTCGGGCCAAAGTTGAAGTATCCGCCGTCGTCCATTGGACAAGTTTGAAGGATGACGATATCGATGGGATCGAGAAAGCGCCGGTAGTAATCCGGCACTTCTCCGAGATTCAGGGGCGTGTAGTTGCAACGTCCCGCATCGTGCTTTCTTCGTTCGTAGCCCGAGAAATGCCAACTGAACAGGTGGAAATGCTTGCCTTCCGGATCTTCTTCGATCACCGCGCGTGGACGAGTCGAGAGGCAGGTACGAATCTTGACGTTCTCCAACTCGTCTTTTCGTGCTGCCAGCGCCCTATCGAAAACATCGGGCTCGCAAAGCGTCGCGCCATAGTCCAGCCACATGCCAGAGGTAACAAAGCTGGCAGCCTGATCTGCGGAGATCGTTTCAGCGGGCATGGGCGACCTGTACGACGGTACGGCGGTCCTGGGAGCGTCTATAAACGTAATCCTGCGGCCGCTGGGAGGGCAATTCTTTTTGATACCAAGCCGTGGCCGCAGATTCGCGTTCTAGCCTTTGCCAATTGGGAGCTCGGAAATCTCTGGTACGCGAAGGCCGCTACGCAGAGGCGCTGGACACCTCCGCAGCTTGAAAACGGTAAACGGCTTTGAGCCGCCAGTCATTAGCGCTGAGATTGGATACGCCGAAGGAGTGTCAGGTGACCGGAAGGCCGCAATCGAGACCGCAGATATGCTGCAGCGCGCCTTCACCCATACCTTTGTCAATCGGTATTTTGTCGCACTGATCTATCTGACCACTGAAAGGCGCAGACAATCCCTATGCCGCATGACGGATCACGCGGGACGATGATCCAGTGCCGCTTGATCTACCCGCCGTCGCCACCAGATACCATGCCGGACAGATCAGCAGCCAATTAAAGATCCAGAGTGCGTCATTGATCCAGGCTGAGCTTGCCAGCACCGTGATGGTGGCGGCGAGAAGGAATGCGGTCGTCCGCCTGAGCCGGACAGTGCGCATGCCCTGGCGGATGCCCCAGATGGCGGGCAGCAGGAAGAGAAACGGCGCAAACCGGGGGACAGACCCGATGAAGAAATGATGGCCGTTATGGAAAGCCAGGAGCGCAAACAAGCCGGCATTCAACCACAGGGTTTTTGGCGAGAGCGATCCGAGGGTGAAGCCGCTGGTCCAGGACCAGGCGATGAGCAGAAAGATGTGGCAGAGGAGCAGCGCGAAGCCCTCATGCCCGGTAGGCGCCCAGTGGCCCATTGGAAGACCCATGAGCCGGTCAAAGGTGCACGTAATCGATACGGATACGTACATGAGGAGTGTGGTGCTTGGCACGCCGAAGACAAATACGGAGAGCCAGGGCCGCCAGCTCTTCCAAAGCAGGAGTTGACGGCGAAGAACGAGGCCGAGCACGCTGAAAAACGCCTGCCAGGCCCCATCGCCGGCTTCGAGCGAATCGCCCAGGATTGCATCTTCATCGCGATCGAGCGGGCGGGCGACAAACTCCACCAATGGCCAAATGCTTGATGTCATGAAAGTCTCTCAGTTCGGTTCACTGCCCAGGAGACGCCAGTGCTGACGCGCATGACTGCGTCATAGAACTCCTTTGCGGCGCGCACGCCCTTGCCGGTGACGCGCACCATGCGCTTGGCGCGTCCGCCGCGCTCGGCAGTGGCTTCGCCCATCCAGGTAGTGATGAGACCCTTGCCTTCGAGACGCTCGATGGTGGTGTAGAGAGCGCCGATGGAGCATTTTCGCTGGGCGATCTCCTCAATGCCTTCGCGAATGGCCGCGCCATACGCGTTATCGCCAAGTCGAGCGGCGGTGGTGATGAGGAGGTATTCGAATTCACCTAGCATAGTTAGATACACATTGTGGTACTAATCGGAGTGCGCTGTCAATCGACGCGCTGGACTGATTCGGTTCCGTCGCCGGCGATCACATCCAGAAGGGTGATGGCATCGAAGCTATGTTTCCAGTGAACGATGAGAAACGCTGTCTGTTGATCATTCAGGAAGAGGTCCTGACGCAGAAGACACCAGAGGGGAAGAGGTTTGGCACTTGAGGCTGATTGCTCGGGATGGTCTGGTTTGTAGCCAAAGGCCTGAATGTCGCTGGCGATCTCCCGTTGAACGATCAGAAGGCGTTCGAAGGAAGGGCGGGGATCCATATGGCTGTGGTGATCGATGGTGAGAACGCGCTCTCTCATATTGAGAGGCGGCGGGGAGTGATGGTGCGAGCGGAAATGGTAGTGCACGATGGCCATGGAGCCGGAAAAGCGCGCCGCGCAATCGCGGTCTTCAACACCGTCCGGTGTGAGGCAGAATCTACGCTGCGTCAGGTCGTCGCGAAAGCGCAGCGTGTTTATTTCGGAGTTTCCAAAACACTCAACGCTCATGCGTATTTCGCATTCCGGCGTCAGGATGCGGTAGACGGTTTCCGATGCTTTTTCGGATTTGAACAGGAACGCTTTGCTGCTAAGTCCAACGGTGACCAAGGAGCCGAGAAAGGATCGCCGGTCATGAGTTGGAAGCGGCGCGTTGGAGAGCGGTTCCATTGTGTTCAGGGCAGTGCCTTCAGTGCGGGTCTTCAGGGCAGCGGCTAATGCGTCGCTTTACCCTAGAGTAGTATTACCACTTCAATGTAGTAGTAATGTAGAAGCATTGTCAATAGCGGGTGCGGCGCTTTTGCTCAGCGGGCGAACTCTTCGAGCTTAATGACGCTCTGACGGTCGTAGTGCCTCAGCCGGCAGTGCGTCGGAATCGCTGCGAAGTCATGGCTGGTATTACGATTCTGGCCTCTCGCGTTGAGAGGCCAGAGTCGTTTGAGGTCGGCGCCGCCGGGGTTGCGGCGGCGCGTGGCCTTCTACTTGAGGCCGTACACGTCTATTTCACCCTGCGGATTCGTCACGGTGGTGAGGTCGTGTCCGGTGGAGATGTACACCTTGCCATTGGCTACGATGGGCGAGCTGAACTTGATTCCGTAGCCGGGCTGGTCTGCGGAGTTGGTGCTGCTGTTGTACAAAGCATTGCTGAGGTTTGCCGCGTCATAGGCGCGGAGGGTTGCGTTCGTGGGTGCGGACGCTCCGAGAGGCTGTCCTTCGTCAATCATCCACAGGATGCCGTCGGAATTTCCGTTGGCCGAGATGAAGGGGGTGGTGCCTCGGGTGTTTTGCTGGATGCTGGGTGAGGTGAAATCCTGCGCCGTCAGTGTGCCGCCGCTGGCCGAAGAATAGGCGATGCGGCGCACCGCCGCCTGAGCGGTTGGCGATGTGGGAGTGACGCCGACGTAGATGGAGCCGTTGAAATATGCGGCGGTGCCGAATATCTCGTAGGAGTTGATGATTGCGGTATGGGACCCCTTGCTGTCGACACAGGCAGGAGTGGACATGTAGGGGGTGTCGAGACCGATTTCGACAAAGAGGGTGGATGCCGTTCCGGCATCGTCGGCCTGCTCTCCACCAAGATTGCTGGTGTTAACCAGGTATAGCTTGCCCATCTTGCCGCCGCCGACGATCTGTCCCGATCCGGGGATCATCAGCAAGCCGCCCGCAGCAAGGTCCGAGTCTTCGCAGTTCATGTAGTCGTAGTCTTGCGGCGTGAAGTGATCCAGAAGGTGAAGGGTGGAATCAAACTTCAGAATCGAATCTCCGTAGGCCGCCTGGGTCGGATCGTATGGGCCATTGCCAGTGCTGACGTAGACGTTCCCGGCACTGTCCGCGACAGGACCACCGCTGCCCATCCAGACGCCGCCCGCGCCGCCATATGTGCCCTCGCCGTCGACGTTGGGGCTCGAGTTGAAGACGCCTGTCTGAGTCAACGTCTTTGCATCGTAGGAGACGAGCCATCCGCTGTGGCAACTGCCGACGCCGATGTAGACCGTGCCCTTCGATAGCAGAAGCGCTGCCCTCTGGACGCACCCCGGGGGCAAGGAGACGAAACCGCCGACTGCGGTTGAATTGGTTCCCGCAACCAAAGCGGTGATGTTGACCGTAGCATGTTGCTGCGCACCGGTGGTGATGTCGAGCGCATTCAGACGGTACGAAGTGCCATGTGCGCTTGATGTCTGTTCTGAGACCACGTAGATCGTGTTCGTGGATGCGTCGATGACCGGTGTGGACGTGATGCCCTGATACGGTTTCACCGTGCCGCCGGCCGGAATCTCTCCGGATTGCAACAGAGATGTCTTCCAGAGGGGCGCTCCAGTGCCGTAGTGATCGGCGTCGAGCGCGTAGACGCTGTCGTTTTCGGTTGCGACGTAGAGCACGTTGTGCGCCGCGCCATTGATGGTGACATTCGAGATGAGCAGCGGCTCGGCGTATGCGTAGCCGTCCACCAGGTACGAGAAGAGCTTGCCGAAGGTCTTCGGTGCGACGTTCGCGGGAGTGAGCGAGGTCTCGTTTGCATTCAGTCCGCTACGGTTGTTGTCGACGTGCCAGGTGGGGATGTCCACGGCAGAGCCCGGCGGGAGGGTCACAGTAATCGACGTGGTGCCGGAGAGACCATTGAGCGACGCTGTAATCGAGGTCAGTCCTGAGGCAACGCCGGTTGCGAGCCCACTTGCATCGATGGTGGCGACTGCGGTGTTAGCGGAGCTCCAGGTTGCGGTTGCAGTCACATTTGTCGTTGTGCCGTTCGCATTCTTTTGCGTCGCGGTGAACTGCTGGGTGGCCCTCGCAGCAAAAGCCGGCGAGTCCGGAGTGACCGAGATGGTCACCGCAGAGACGTTCACGGTCGCGCTGCTGCTCATTCCATTGAAAGAAGCCGTCACGGTGGCCGAGCCTGCGGCAACTCCAGTCGCGACGCCAGCTGGGTTGATGGTGGCTACGGCTGTTTTGTCGATGCTCCATACCGCTGTGGCGGTCACGTCTTTGGTCGAATTGTCGCTGTACTTCGCCGTTGCTGCGAGCTGCTGGGTAGCTCCGATGCCGATGTCTGCGGGATTGGGCGATACGGAGACCGAGGACAGGGTCGGGGTCACGGTGAGGATGGTGTTGCCGCTGATTCCGTTCAGGGAGACGGTCACCGTGGTGGATCCGGCGGCAACGGCCGTCGCCAGCCCGGCCGCATTGATCGTGGCAGCCGTTGGGTTTGTGCTTGACCATGTAACAGTCGTGGTGACAGGCGCGGTTGTGCCATCGCTGTAGGTCGCTGTCGCGGTGAACTGTTGGGTGGCGTCCACGGCAATACTGGGTGTGGGCGGGGTGACGGCGATGGAGGCGAGGGTTGCGGGCGGCGCAGGTACGATAAGGCCCGCGGCGCCACTGACGCCGTTAACCGTGGCGGTTATGGTGGTTGAGCCGGTACCGACGGCGGTGGCGAGGCCGGATGAGGTTATCGTCGCTACCGCTGTGCTTGAGGATGTCCAGGCGGCTGACGCGGTGATGTCCCCTTTTGAGCCGTCGCTGTAGGTTGCCATTGCGGCGAACTGTTGCGTCGCTCCAGCCGCGATGGTCGCAGTGGCGGGAGATACGGTGATGGAGGTGAGCGTCGTAGTTGGTGCAGAGACGGCGACGGCTGCACTTCCGCTGATGCCACCGATGGCGGCCGTTATTGTGGTTGAGCCGCTTGCCACAGCCGTTGCCAGTCCGGTGGAGGCGACCGTCGCCACGGTGGTATTTGAGGATGTCCACGCTGTCGTCGCGGTTACATCCGCCGTCGAACCGTCGCTGTAAGTCGCGTTGGCAGTGAACAGCTGCGTTGCTCCAGCCGCTATGTTGGCAGTGGCGGGAGATACGGTGATGGCGGTAAGGGTTTTCGATACCGCGGCAACAGTCAGGTTTGCGCTGCCGCTAATTGCGCCCATGGCAGCGGTAACGGTGGTCGAGCCGGCGGCGACTCCAGTCGCCATGCCGGAGGCCGTAATGGTGGCCACTTGGCCATTGGCGTCGTTCCAGGTTGCTGATGCCGTGACATCCGAGCTCGAGCCGTCGTTATAAGTCGCCTTTGCATTGAACTGCTGAGCGGAGCCTACCGCAAGACTTGCCGTCGCCGGGCTGGCGGTGATCGCGGTTAGCACCTTCGTCGTACTGCCGGAACCGGCGGACGAGGTTCCACCGCAGCCGGCAGCTACGAGCAGCAGTAAGAGGCAAAGACAGAAGAACGAATAATAGGCAAAGTTGTAACGGCGACGACGCTCAACAACGGTCATTGGGCCCCCAAGGCACAGAGAAAACAGCCATGCGCCTGCACAGCAGCGCACATGCGAAGCATTTACTAGTTTTTCAGTTACGAATTGGAACGCAGTTCTTCCGTCGAAAAACGGAATGCCAGTCGGGGGGACACCAGCAGGGAAGAACCAAAGCAAAATGCAAATCAAAGAAGCCAGTATTCACGTACAGCTTTTCTTATACTTCGACAAAATACTACGTTTAACCTGTGGAACGCAGTAATTCGCTATTCAGTTTAGTAAAGGCTGTGTTGCTTTCGGTGGAATATTCAAGACGCACGCTGTTACGTTTTCTGGTTACTTCTATTACGCTTGGGCTCAACGTGAGCACGCAATAAATTGTCTGTCTGCAGGAAGATATTCAAAGGTTGAGCTATACCTTTGACTTCGCCGCACTTAGGGCGTTCAACGTTATGGCGCCAAACTCGACTTGGAAATTCCGTGAAGAGCGCCGTCGAAATCCCACCCGCGGAGCGCATCGATGGAAAAACTCTAACGTGGTGTGTATGGCTCGACCGAGAGCAGGTTGCCGAGCACTTGGCGCTCGTGGTCGCTGTACATCGAGCGATAGGCGGGAGAGTTGAGCACATGCTCTCGCTGCCCCGGAGGCATATCGCGCAGTACGCGAAATGCGGCACGCACCTGCTGGCTGCGATTGGGGTCCATACCGCGGAGTTCCTGCGCGGAGTTGCGCACCTCCTGACGGCGTTCCGGACTGAGGCGCTCCATGTTTTCATTGCGGCCGATCGTGCGCTGCCGTTGCTGGGGCGGCATAGCATCGAGCTGATGCAGGCGATCAATCAGCCGCTGCTGTTGCGGTTGCGGCAGGCGGTTGAATCCGGGCTCCTGGCGCAGCGAGTTTTCCTGACTCGCGAAAGATTGCCCCTGATGGCTCTGCAGCCAGTTGTCGAGATGAGGGCCGCGCACATTTCCAGTGGGTGTGCCGTAGGGGGCGCGCGGCGGCTGATAGGGAGAGGGGTACATCATGCGCGGCGGCGCTCCCGGCGCGACGGGAGTTGTGGGAAAGCGATTGGGTGCGGCGTACGGGCGCGGCGCATACGCGGGCGGAGCGCCGCGAAATGGGGGGGCACTCCCATACGCCGGTCTCTGATTGCCCGGTGCCCGATACGCCGGCTGCGGCGCTTGCATACGCGGAGCTGACATGTGAGGCGCGGACATGCCCGGGCCGGAGCTGTGCGGTGCGGACGGGTGAGAGCCACCGCCGGCGTGTTGTGCGAAGGCGAGCGGCAGAGCAGCCGCAGCGATGAGAAGCAAGAGGGCTATGCAGCGCACGAAGGCACCGCCGCAAACACGAGGGCGGACGACACCGCCGCAGTTAGGCGGAGGGCATCCGTGGATCGTACTTTCGTTTCGTGTTGCGCGGCAAAGCATGGACGTTCGTCTTTCTTCTCGTTCTCATCTCGCGAGCGCTTCTCCTCACCAGTGGTGTGCGAAGCGAGCGAGATGCGATCTTGCCTGTTTAAAAGCTATGACAGCATCCGCGCTCGTCATCCACGGTAGAAATGCTCTAATTCGTTGATGGATTGCCAGAGTCATCCTGGTCTGCATCGAGCGAGTTCAGCTGCTGATAGACCTGAGCGTTGCCATCCAGCAACTGCAGATCGTGCACCGTAGCGGACTCCTGCGGAGCCGGCGGCTGCACCCCATGCTGCACCCAGACTGCCGTGCCTCCACCCATCAGCAGCAACAATGCCAGCGCTCCAGCGGCAACGGGTCGAAGGTGCAGATTCGATCCATAGAGCAGACGCGCGCGCATGCGCTCCCAGAGAGTGGCTGGCGGGTTCTCTTTCTCCTCACGCAACCGAGCGGCGAGCCGGGTATCGAAATACGGAGTCGGCTCCGGCGCCTCCCAAGTCTCCATCGCTGCCATGGTCGCCCGCAACTCGTCCAACTCCTGGCTGCAATCTGCGCAGGCAGCGACGTGCTCGCGGGCAGTGGAGCTGGCCGCTGCCGGGTCGAGCAGAAGGTCTGCCAGGTACGTTTTGGTCGTTTTGCAATCCATAGTGATACTTCCTTGCTTCAATTCTGGTGTGGGCCGGGAGTTGTGCATCAGACAAACTCCTTGAGCCGCTCGCGCAATGTCTGATAGGCGCGAAAGAGCAGCGATTTGGTCGCCGATTCGCTCAGCTTCAAAACCGCGCCTATCTGTTTGTAATCCAGGTCCTGATATTTGTGCATCAGGACGGCTGTGCGTTGCCGCTCGGGGAGCGCCATGACGTGCTTGCGAATGGCGGCAAGTCGCGCCTCCCGCAACATGTCCTGCTCCACCGTCGGGGTGGAGTCGGCCACGTCCGGGCTGATCCCGGTTTCCGGGTCCGGCTGATCCAGATAGACGGCCTGGGCACCCCGTTCGTGACGCGTGTCCCGCGCATGGTTCACACCCAGGTTGGTCGCAATGCGGTAAATCCAGGTGCTGAACTTGGCCTCGGCGCGATAGCTGGCGCGGGCGCGATAGACGCGGAGGAAGACTTCCTGAGCTAGTTCCTCGGCAATGGCCTGGTTGTGCGTCATGCGATACATGTAATGCACCATCTGCCGCCGGTATTTTTCGACCAGCACGCCGAACCCGGCTTCGTCTCCGGCTGCGACACGCAGCATGATCTCGGCATCCGAGAGCTGAGTCCACTTGCCTGGAGCGAGGGCAGGAACCGCCGCCCGGTCTTGGCCGGCATGCGTGCCGGTTTGCGGACTGACATGCGATTCGGGATGGACCGCAGCGGTAGCCATGTCCTCCTTAACACTGTCTTCAGCAAAAGGTTGCGCCGAATCACCGAGGTCCTCGCCATCGCCGGGGAGCTCAGGGTCCTCGACTTCGGTGTCTGCAAGCGCCTCATTCTCTGACCTTTCTGCCTCGAGCTCGTCCTGTTCAAGCTCGCCCTGGAGGTCGTCATCAGGACCGGGAGCGGTGTCCTCCGGCCCGTGGTCTGGTCGATCGTGGCGCTTTGGAGAGCGGAATGAAGGGCGAAACGGCATCAAGGAGCGAGAGCATTTTCGTGACGCGATGAGGCGGCGAAATCGAGATTGCCTTCGCTATCTCACGGCATCAGGGAAAAATCTCTACCGCATTGTAGATGCCGGGATTGCGGGGAGGCAGTGGCCGAAATGGTCATGCGGCTGCAGTTCCGGCGGGTTCGGTCTGGTTGCCGGCGACGGCTTTGGGCAGGACGGTCCGGGATGGTAAAGTGGGTGAGTCCCACCTCCGGGGCGCTTAACTCAGCGGTAGAGTGCCACCTTCACACGGTGGAAGTCGTAGGTTCAAATCCTGCAGCGCCCACCAGCAAATCAACAACTTACAGGCTTCTCTTCTTGAGCGTTGGTAGCAAATGCTCAGAAGCCTTCTCGTCCTCCTCTCCTTTCGCGAGCATCAGATATACCGATCCCCGCCTGTTGCAACTATTCGAAGGGCCGTCCCGTTTCCACTCCCTGATGCTGACGCTTGTCACCGATCAGGAGCACGCGGTCGTTCGCGCTGAGGCGCGCAAGAAACTCGCGCATCTGGTTGGTGCTGGCGAGACTCGATTCATCGACAAAATAGAAATGCTTCCCTCCCGGTGCGGAATCGGACTGAGCCGAGCGCGCAAGGAAACTTTGTAGTGTCCCGGCTTCAACTCCGGGTTCCATGAGCTGCCGTGCGGCTCGAGAACTGGGTGCGAAACCACTGACTCGAAGCTCCGGGATTGGGCGGCGTGGTTCGCTACGCGCGCGGCAGCAAGGCGGCGGGAATCGACGCGGGCTCATACCGCACGGTTCGCGCCATCCACGCCTCCGAAAACCTGCTCACTGTCCAGAAAACTTCCGGTGAGTCCGTTACTTACGAACCACGCCGGCTCGCTGGGGTCAGCGTCTATCGAGAGCTTGGGCACGGTTCTCGGTCGGCGATCGCATCCAGTTCACTGCGCCGGATAAATCGTTGGCGTCGCTAATCGCGATCTAGCGGTCATCGAGTCCATTGCTCCTGACGGACATATAACCGCCCGGGTCGGCAACAATCATTTCGTTGTCTTCAACGCGGCGCAACATCGCCATTTTGATCACGGCTATGCCGTTAAGCCACAGCGCCCAAGGGCTGACCGCCGAACGTGTACTCGTTCATGCTGACACCAACGTCCATCCGGACCTGTTGAATTCTCGATTCGGCTATGTCTCGATTTCGCGCGCCAGTCATGAGGCCACCATTTTCACGAACGATGCTACTAGGCTTGGTCAGCAGCTCAGTATGGAAGTCCTCAAAGACCTCTGCTCTGCGGCGACTGAATTCTCGGTCAATAACACCCTTCCGAAGCCCGTATAAATTTGATCTTCACGGCATCGTGTGTGCCGGTTGTGTGCCCAACGCCCGGCAGGCCAGGATTCGCAACGCTAAGCCTCTATCCGGAGAATTGAGCGTGACCGATGCTCAATGAGCGCTTTGCCTGTTTACATCGACTGAGAAATACTTCCGGAATGCCAGTCAACTTGCGATAAACGCGGGTCTGCGTTCAGTTAACTCTACTCGTCGCTGTTAACGGTGCCCTCGATCTAATAGCTGGTCTCCCATGTTTCGAATGTACGCCAGCGGGCCGTTGCGATTACTGACCACAAAGGAACCGTTTTGCGCGATGCTGGAAGCATGAAACTGAGAGTGTCTTTTGCCAAGTCACTTGTCGTCGCCGCGCTATACGGGTCCCTTTTTGTCGCCGTACCGAAGGTTGCGATCTCCCAGGCTGCGCAGACGCAGCGGCCCACCAGCACTCCTTACACAGGCGACTTGTCGATCTTCGAGAAACCGGGACGAGACGAGCGGCTGCAGATTCAGCGCGTAATGGATCTGCTGGGCATCAAAGCCGGGTCGTCGGTCGCGGATATTGGTGCTGGCTCTGGATGGTTTTCGATGAGGGCCGCTGCGCGGGTTGGAGGAAGCGGAAGAGTGTACGCTCAGGACATCAATCCCGATGCAGTGAAATACATCCAGAATCGAATTCACAAAGAGAAGGTGGGCAATGTCAAGACCGTGCTCGGGAGTCCGGATGATCCGAAGCTGCCGTCAGACTCGATCGATGCAGTTTTACTGCTGAAGGTGTACCACGAAATTGCGCATCCGCTGGTGTTTATGACGAACCTGAAGTCATCCCTGCGGTCAGGCGCGAAGGTCGGCATAATCGACAGAAACGGCAACGGCACAGATCATGGATTGAACAGCGATGTGGTTAGGCGGGAGATGGCCGAAGCAGGTTTCAAACCGTTGTCGTCCTATGATTTCACCAAGGCCGACGGGCAGGATTATTTCCTCCTATTTGCGGTGAGGTGAGGCGATTCGATCAGGGTAAGCACAGTTACAGCGCTGAATGTTCTCCTCACATGTTGCTTCCGACTGGTCGACCAATCAAAACCGCAATTTGACCTTCAGTCCGTCTGGATGAGTGCCTCGCCCTGATTCCACAAATCGAAGAACAAAACTTCACGGAATGCTGAACCCTGTCCGACGTCGCGGTACCGATCGACTGTTGCGGGCGGACCACCGTTTCCCTCTGAAGGCTGATGGGACAGGCGGCAAGGAATTCCAGCCAGGTCAAACTATAAACATCTGGACACCGCATGCAATTAGAGCGACGTTGTAGTGCTAATGACGATTGAATACCTGTTATTGGCCGTTGAAAGTTCTCTGCCAGTCGTCGCTGATGGCGCTCGATACGAAAGCGTCTTCTAGAAGACGGGCAAGTCGCTCCATAGGAGGTATCCACACCGGCCTAGACCGTTTGGAGGCGAAGTGTCTAATCGTGACACAAATCCAGCTGACCGGAACGCTGAGTGTCCGCAAGGTCTGGGATGGCCGCGCTCAGTTGGAAGAGATTGAGGCCGACGGGCAAAAAATCATTGAGAGGGGATGACTGTCTTCCTCTACGATCCCCAGGTCCGCCAGTGGAGCATGAACTTTGGAACAGCTCGGTCGGGAAGTTCACGACGCCCATGATCGGAAGCTTTGAGAGCGGACGGGGCGAGCTGATTCGGGCAGGATACGTCCGATGGGCATTCGAACGTGGTCCGCGCGGTCTGGTCGAACATCACGCCCACCTCCCACACCTACCAGGAGTCCTATTCCACCACCGGCGGCCGAACGTGGGAGCTGGTCTTCACCGCGAACAAGGCGAAGGAGTGATCGTGCCTTAGCGTTCGCAAGCTCGCCCTGGGCCTGGCGCTCTCCGCAGGCGTTCTCACCCGGTCGCCGGCCGGAGTTCGCTCGGCCCGCTCAGCCAATGCGGGCGTCCATCGAGCTACGTGCCATTTAGGGAGCAAAAACGGTACAGACCAAGCCTTTACAAATGAGTGCAACCTCGCTGAGTCTGCGCGGTTCCTAAGCTTTGAAGACTATGCAAACCGCTAGTTGGATGAGTTTGCTTGCTTAGGGGTGTTGCAATGCCGGCACCGCTTCCTGCGAATGCGTTGCCCAGAAAGTCTCCGTGGCGCCTCCATGTTTCGTCGATCACAACACTGCTGAAGCGGGTCTGGACCTCCTCTTACGAAGACGGCGTGTATAACCGTGCGGCGGAATTGGCCTACTTCTTTTTCCTGTCGTTGTTTCCTGGGGTCATCTTCATTACCACCCTCCTTGGTTTCGTCTTCAAATCGAATACCCAATTGACCGCGCTGCTGCTTCAATACCTCAGCACAGCTCTGCCGGGTTCGGCGTTCGATCTCATCCGTAAGGTCATCACGGAGATCACTCGATCTTCCGGCAGCGGCAAACTCACCTTTGGTATTCTCGCCGCGCTGTGGACCGCGAACTCAGGTATGAACGCGCTCGAAGATGCGCTCAACGCAGTCTATAAAGTGAAAGAATCGCGCCCCCTGTGGAAGACCTACAGCATTGCGCTCATCCTGACGGTTTCAGCGTCGCTGTTGATCATCTCCGCACTGACGGTGTTCCTCTATGGCGGCGTACTCGTCAAGCTAGTTTCGGACAGCGTCGGCTTGAGGCCGGCTTTCTACTGGACATGGAGAATTGCGCAGTGGCCAATTGCGCTCTTTTTCGTCTCCTTGGTTGCTTCGATGGTCTACTACGCAGCGCCTAATCTGAAGCAACGCTGCTGGCAATGGCTGAGCCCGGGAGCTGCGTTCGCCACACTCGGTTGGATCGCAGCGTCCGGATTGTTGCGCCTTTATTTTCATTATTTCACTAGCTATGCGAAGACCTACGGCTCGCTCGGTGCAGTCATGGCGTTGATGACTTGGCTCTACGTTACCGGAATCATGTTATTGCTCGGTGCTGAAGTTAACTTGGCCATCGAAGTGGCGGCAGTTCGCGCTCACGCCTTACCAACGCAGCCCCAAGTAGAAGGCTAACCTATGCCGTGTGATGCGAAGACCGAATGCGTGCTCGGTCTTACTGAAGCAACAACATGAGTGCAACTATTCCAATTGTCGATAGCAGCCTTGGCGATCACAGGCCCAGCAAACCACCCAGACGATCCCACCGACACGAACTCACCTGCTATTTCGAAGCCAGAAATAAGGAAACAGCGGCGGCAATAGAACACGAAGAAAATCCGCAAAGGCCCATGCGAAGGCAGCCAAGCAGCAACCGGACGCCAACAAGGAGCAGGATAAGTCCGTGCAGGAGAGCGAGAAGGCAGCAGCTGTCTGCGTGATCGATCAACAAATAGTGTCCTGAATGAGAAAGGTAAGCCACCGCTGCGGCGGCAATAAGATTGGGCAAATCGACAACTGCTGCGGAATTTCTGCTGCAGATATTGAACTCCGCACAATAGAAGGCTTGCCGCGTCTCCTCTTCATCGCCACGGGTGAAGCCGGGAACGGCGGTGGAGCGATTCCATTCTTGGCGCTGGGACAGGTCGTTGAAGCAGGATACAAGAACGAGATCGGCTACACCCGTAGTTCATTGCTGCGGACGCCTGAAGAAATCTTTGGCGTGCGTCCGCTGCTGGGCGGAGCCGCGTATGCCAGAGACCTGCGCGATCTCTTCTCTGCCTACCCATAAGGACAGG
>JBJMGC010000117.1:0-6435 GCA_045808105.1 Acidobacteriaceae bacterium
CAACGAGGACATTGCCGCCTGCCGCGCACTCGGCGCCTTTGGTGCGGACCTGCTGCCGCAGAAGGCCGGCGTGCTCACGCACTGCAACGCCGGCGCGCTCGCCACCTGCGGCTACGGCACAGCGCTCGGCGTCATCCGTGCAGCGGTTGAGAGCGGACGCAAGATCGAAGTCTACGCAGACGAGACGCGGCCCTTCCTTCAGGGCGCGCGCCTCACCGCGTGGGAGATGATGAAGGACGGCATTCCTACCACCGTCATCTGCGACAACATGGCCGCCAGCCTGATGCACGCCGGCAAGCTGCAGGCCATCGTCGTCGGTGCGGACCGTATCGCCGCCAACGGCGATGTCGCCAACAAGATCGGCACCTACGGGGTGGCGGTACTGGCAAAGGAGCACGGCATACCCTTCTACGTCGCCGCTCCTTGGTCGACTATCGATCTCGCAACAAAAACCGGCGCCGACATCCCTATCGAGCAGCGCTCGCCGAGCGAAGTCACGCATCACGCCGGCAAGCAGCTCACCCCAAATCACGTTGGCGTGTGGAATCCGGCGTTCGACGTCACACCGGCCAAATACGTTACCGCGATCATTACAGAACGCGGCGTCCTGCGCGCGCCCTATCCGGAGTCACTGGAGCGGCTAAGCCACGAAGCCGCCGTTCCGGCTTAAGCGGGCATCACCTTCAGCTTGGGACTGACGTGCAGCTTGGCCTCTGTGGCCGCCTGCACATCGGCGGGAGTCAGACCCGGCGCGATCTCCTCGAGCACCAGTCCCTCGCGCGCAACCCGAATCCACGCCATCTCGGTTGCGATGGTGTCAACCACTGCGAGTCCGGTCAGCGGTAGCGTGCACTGCTTCAGGATCTTCGGCCGTCCGTCGCGCGTGGTGTGCTCCATGGTCACGATCACCCGTCGCGCGCTAGCTACCAGATCCATCGCGCCGCCCATTCCCTTCACCATCTTGCCTGGGATCATCCAGTTGGCCAGGTTGCCGGCCTCGTCCACCTCCATCGCGCCAAGGATGGAGAGATCGATATGACCGCCGCGGATCATGGCAAAGGAATCCGCCGAGGAGAAGTACGAGGTACCGGCAATCTCGGTCACCGTCTCCTTCCCGGCATTGATGAGGTCCGGGTCCTCGGTGCCTGCCACCGGATAGGGCCCCACACCGAGCATCCCATTCTCCGACTGCAGCACCACCTCCACCCCCGGTGGCACATGATTGGCAATGAGAGTGGGCATCCCAATGCCCAGGTTTACGTAGAAGCCGTCGCGCAGTTCCAGCGCCGCGCGTCGCACAATGCGCTCGCGTTTGACCACATCGGACGCCTTCGCTGGTACAGTGCCCCCCGGATTTGATACAGCATTGGATAGAGTCATAGTCGCCTCATGATGTTGCCCCGGTCTCTCGATCTTCGCCAGCATTCGCTATTGCGCGGAACTGTATTGGTACTCGGCAGTCTGCTTGCGTCTTTCCTGCTGGCGCATTGGCCAGATGATCCGCCGTCGCTGAAGCTACTCATGCCTACCCTCGTCGCTCTCTTCGGTACCTGGGACACGCTGCGCTGTCTGCGCCCACGCTGGAGTTTCTACCATGGCGCCGTGATGATCCTTCTCTACGTCGACGTTATGGTCATCTCGATGATCCTTTTCCTCTTCCTTTATCCGTGGGGAAATTGGAGCAAGTAGGAATCCGATCAAGTAGCAGGCCGTACCGTCCGACGCTCGATACGCTTCTCATAGCCGCCCCCTTGGAAAATGCGCTGCACATAGATCCCCGGCGTCACGATTGCATCCGGATCTAGTGTTCCTGTCTCAACCAGCTCTTCCACTTCGGCAATCGTCACCTTCGCGGCAGTGGCCATCATCGGGTTGAAGTTGCGAGCGGTCTTGCGGTAGATGAGATTGCCCGCGCGATCGCCCTTCCACGCCTTCACCAGCGCAAAGTCGGCGCGCAGCCAGCGCTCCATGACATAGCGCTTGCCGTCGAATTCCCGGATCTCCTTGCCCTCCGCCACGGGAGTGCCCAAGCCCGTCGGCGTGAAGAACGCCGGAATCCCCGCGCCGCCGGCACGAATGCGCTCGGCCAGCGTCCCCTGCGGCACCAAGGTCAGGTCCAGTTCCCCGCGGATGACCTTCTGTTCGAGCAGCTTGTTCTCTCCGACGTAGCTTCCGGTGTGGGACTCGATCATGCCCGCTTCGAGCATCAGTCCCATGCCAAAGCCATCCACCCCCATGTTGTTGCTGATGGTGCGCAGACCTTTCACGCCCTTGCGCACCAGCGCCGCTATCAACATCTCGGGAATGCCGCAGAGCCCAAATCCGCCCAGCATGATGGTCGCGCCATCCGGAATGTCGCGCACTGCCTCATCGGCACTCGCCACCAGCTTATTCATGTGTGCCCCCGTTCGCCGGCCAGCCAAGGCCATGACGCGCCAGCCACGTGCCGACCATCAACCATCCATCAGGCCATGGCCCAAAGCCAGCATCGCCGTTTATGTGGCCACCGCCAGTCACGATCTCGAAATCCGCCTTCCATGCCTGCGCAAAGGCTTCCGCGCGCTCCAGAGTGCAGTACGGGTCGCTGTTGCTCGCCACCAGCAGGGCCGGAGTCCCCAGCGGCTTCATGGGGATCGGCGTAAAGGTGTGGAGTGCCCCTGGGGCGTTCGATCGCTCTGCATCTGCCGGTGCCACCAGCACCACCGCGGCAACCGGTGCTTTGGAAATGGCAAAGAGCGTAGCCATGCAGCCGATACTATGGGCGAGTATGACTACGGGGGACGGGAGACGGCGGATGGTCTCTTCCAGAACGCTTGACCATGCAGCGCATTCGGGCACCATCCAGTCTTGCTGCCGAACGCGGGTAGCAGCGCGGCCGAGCCGTGCTTCCCATAACGACTGCCAGTGATGCGGCCCGGAGTTCTGCCATCCCGGCTGGATGAGGAAATGGGCCTTGATTTCTGCGTCTGGCTGCGGCTGGATCACGCACGAGGATACTGCACTGACCGGCGTCGCGCCAACCCTCCTGCAATAGCGCCCGATTCACAACGAATTTCTAATCTGCAACGAAACTGAGATAGCATGTCGCCACAGCAACGTCACTGCTTCTGGGAGAATGCCATGCTGAAAGGCTTTCGTGATTTCATCCTTCGCGGCAATGTCGTAGACCTTGCCGTTGCCGTCGTTATCGGCGCCGCTTTCGGCGCGATCGTTACCGCGCTGGTGGGCGACATCATCAACCCATTGATCGCCGCCATTGTCCATAAACCCGATTTCTCATCTCTCATCCTCGATGTGAACGGTGGCAAGGTCAAATATGGCGACTTTCTCAATGCGCTTATCTCGTTTCTCCTGATCGCAGGCTCGATCTACTTCTTCGTTGTGCTCCCGGTGAACACTCTGCTGAACAAGTTCAATAAGCCAGTACCGGCGGCCCCGCCCAGCACCAAGCAATGCCCGGAATGCCTAAGCGACATCCCTCTGGCGGCGAAGCGCTGCTCCCATTGCACCCAGCTTGTTGCGTAACTCCCGCCGCAATCAATCCAACTGCCGCAGGGCCGGAGAGGCTGCAAAAAATGCGATGAACGAGAGGAGTGCCATGGCCGCCATTGCTGCGATGGCATCACTGGTGGGCAGATGGCGGGATAGTTCTCCCGCAAGCAGGCATCCCAGGGGCGGCAGCCCCAGGAAGCTGGTCGCATAGATGCTCATGACGCGTCCTCGCATTTCGTCCGAGGTGAGCTGTTGCAGGGCGAGGTTCATTAGCGACGAAGTCATCGTGAGGCCAAATCCCTCGCACCAGGACATTGCGGCCGACAGCGCAAAGCTGTGCGAATAGCAGAAGATGATGGCTGCGCCCATCACGAACGTCCCCGAGAAAACAATCACCGGACCGCGATGGCGTATTTGGCCGCGCATTGCGATGATGGCAGCCGCCACGAAGGCGCCAATCCCGGAACACGCCATCATCAGGCCCAGCTCACGTTCTCCCCCGTGCAATGTGTTCTTTACGAAATAAGGAACAAAGGTGAGAAATGGAAATAGCAGAAAGCTCGCGCTCGCCACGAGCATCACGAGAGCAAACATCTCCCGGCTATGGCGCACATATCGAAAGCCCTCCACCAGGCTGTGCCATACGCCCTTATGTGTGTGCGGGACCTCTGCTGGGTAGCGCATCCGCACCAGCGCGAACAACACGGCCATAAAGCTGAAGCCATTGAGCAGGAAATTCCCGGCAACTCCGGCCCACGCCATTGCATAACCGCCGAGCGTCGGGCCTATGACGCGCGAAAGGTTGAACTGAACGGAGTTGAGCGCGATCGCGTTGGGCAAATCGGTCATGGGCACCAAGCGCGGCACCATCGCCTGATAGCTGGGCGCATTCAGCGCCATCGCAAGCCCGTTCAGGAATGATAGCGCGGCCACTTGCCGGATGGTAATGACCTTCGTATATGCCAGCGCGGCCATGACGAACGCAAGCAACGCCATCGCGGACTGAGTCGTAATCAGCAGGTTGCGCTTGTTCATGCGATCGGCGATGACGCCGCCGAAGAGCGTGAAGAGCAGATACGGAATCGCCGCCACAAAACCGACTATGCCCAGCCAGTAGGAGGAGTTCGTCAACTGCAGGACCAGCCAGCTCAGCGCGATGTTCTGCATCCATGTGCCGACATTTGAGAGAAAGTTGCCGCACCAGAAAAAGCGGAAGTCCGGTGTGCGCAAGGAGCAGATGACCTTCGGCCATGCTGGATCCAGCAAACGATCCCGTTCGAGTGCGTCTGCTTTCCCCGGAGGAATCAGCACCTCGTCCGGAAAGCCGCGTGGACTCACTGCAGCCGGTAATCGCTGCTCCGGAACCGCCTCGTCGATCGCAGTGGGCTCCTCTACATCTATCCGCCGATCGCCCACTACATCTGATCCTTTCCTGACTCTTTCAAGTGTAAGCTGCAGTCCGTGCGTAAAACCTGCTGGCAGCTGGGTTACTCTTTTGATCATCGGCACTACTCGTCAGGAGATCCTGTCTTGTTCTTGCGCCCTCTTTTCATCGCTACAGCCGTTCTCGCTTCTGCGTTGCCTCTGCTCGCGCAATCTACGACGGTTCCCAATTCGCTCTTTGGATATCGCGACTTTGCCCGCCAGGCCCAGATCGATCGCGAATTTATCGCTGTGCCGGACGCAAAACTCGCCGGAGAAGAGCTGAAGAGTTTGACGGCAGTGCCGCACGTTGCTGGTTCGAAGGAGGACTACGACACGGCAGTGTACGTGGCAAATAAATTCAAAGCCGCTGGACTGGAAACGAAGATCGTTCCTTACAAGGCATGGCTCAATTTGCCGAAGACGGTGCAGGTTGAGGCCACCGACAGAAACGGAAGAGTTTTTATGCAGGGGCCTTCCAGAGAACACGTGAGCTCCGATCCGTACCAGGACGATCCGCGCGTGTTGCCCGCTTTCAATGGATCATCTCCGTCGGGGAACATAACCGGCGACGTGGTCTATGCCAACTACGGCCGGCCTGAGGATTTTCAGAAGCTGGCTGATGACAACATCGATGTGCACGGCAAGATTGTGCTGGTTCGCTATGGCGGCAACTTCCGTGGCGTGAAGGTTTATATCGCACAGCAACGTGGCGCCGCGGGAGTGCTCATTTACTCCGACCCGTATGACGATGGCTACTTCCAGGGCGACGTCTATCCCAAAGGGCCATATCGTCCTGATACCGGCGTGCAGCGCGGGTCCGTGCAGTTCATGTTCAAGTATCCGGGCGATGCAAGAACGCCAGGGGTTGGTTCCACTCCAGAATTGGCTGATGCACAACGCGTCCCGCTGCAAAAGATCGATAGCTTGCCTACTATTCCTTCCCTGCCCATTTCCTACAAGGACGCTTCTCCCATCCTGGAGCATCTCACTGGTCCGGGCGTGCCACGAGGCTGGCAGGGCGCGCTGCCGTTCACCTATCACATGGGCGGCGACGGCGCCGTCCGCGTGCACCTGAACGAGACGATGGATTACGCAGATCGCACCATCTGGGACGTCATCGGACGCATTCCCGGCACGGATGATCCCAACGCATGGGTGATCGCCGGCAATCACCGGGACGCCTGGGTCTATGGCGCCGTAGATCCGAACAGCGGCACGGCCGCCATGCTTGAAGCAGTGCACGGCTTAGGCAAACTGCTGAAATCCGGCTGGAAGCCGAAACGCACGATCTATTTCTGCAGTTGGGACGCCGAGGAGGAGGGCCTGATCGGCTCGACCGAATGGGTGGAAGATCACGCCAAGCAGCTCGACCACGCGGTGGCCTACTTCAATACTGATGTCGGCGTCTCCGGCTCTGAGTTTGAGGCTGCGGCGGTGCCGTCACTGAAGCAATATGTCCGTGATATTGCTGCCGAGGTTCCCAGCCCGCATGGAGGCTCCGTGTTGGACGCATGGAAG
>JBJMGC010000118.1:0-10234 GCA_045808105.1 Acidobacteriaceae bacterium
CTAATAAGTGTCCATATTAAGCTCGAACGATCAGTTTACAAGTCCGACCTGACGAATTTCGGTCAGAAAATGCGGAAACAAGGAGACTGCGTGCATTTCAGCAGGTTGCTGCGGAAAGCAGCGCGAACGGCAGATGTGCGGTGCCCGTCCGGCTTGAGGTTTTGGGAGCGGGGATGGCTCGGGGCTACGACTCTTCTCTTCTTGCTTGCCTTCTTTTTGCCGGGGCCATGCCGCGGCGAAAACGCACCTGCTTCAGGAGTGCCCGTGAATGGATGGCAGTTTCGGCTTGCCGCCTCCACGCCGGACGGGGCCGCGCATGCCGACGTCCAGCAGTGGCACGCGGCGGCGGTTCCCTCCACGGTGCAGATGGATCTGCTGCGCAACGGTTTAATCGTAGACCCGTTTACCGGCGCGCATGAGGCGCAGTTGCAGTGGATCGGTTTGGCCGACTGGGAGTATCGAACCACGCTGAATGTGGATGCCGCCACATTGACGCATGAGCACGTCGACTTGGTGTTCGATGGGCTGGACACCTACGCGACAGTGCGGCTGAATGGGCAGCAAATTCTGGAGGCGGACAACATGTTCCGCCGCTGGCGCGTTCCGGTGAAGGGACTGCTGCACAGCGGCGCGAATGAACTGACCGTGACGTTTGCGTCGCCAATCCGGCGGCTGCTGCCGGGCACGCTGAAGCGCGCGTACCAGTTGCCGGGAGAGTTCGACTCCGCTTTTGGCGATGAGCCGAAGGGCGTGCAGACGGCAAACTACATTCGCAAGGCCGCCTATCAGTACGGATGGGACTGGGGGCCGCGCTACGTGACCGCGGGAATCTGGCAGCCGGTGCGGCTGGAAACGTGGGATGCGGCACGTTTGGATACGCTCCATATCATCCAGAACTCCGTCACGGCGGATGCGGCTTCGCTGGATGCACAGGTGCGGGTGGACGCGTCTGCCGCGACAAAAGCACTCGTATCGATTACGTATACGACACCCAAAGGCGAGCATATCTCGCTTCCGGAGATTGCGGCACTGTTTGTGCCCGGCAGCAACACGGTGCATGTGCCGATTGTGATCGAGCACCCGGAGCGATGGTGGCCGGTGGGGTATGGGCAGCAGAACCTCTATCACTTCTCCGCGAAGATACGGATCGGGCATGAGACGCTCATGGCGCAACGCACGACGGGCCTCCGGACAGTGCGTTTGCTGCGCAATAAGGACCAGTGGGGCAAGAGCTTCGGATTCGAGGTGAACGGGGTGCCCATCTTCGCCAAAGGTGCGGATGTGATTCCCTTCGACAGCTTTCCTGACCGGGTGACGCCGGAGAAGCATCGGGCGATTCTGGAATCGGCGCGCGATGCAAATATGAACATGGTGCGGCTGTGGGGCGGCGGCTATTACGAGAGCGACGATTTCTACGATGAATGCGACCGGCTGGGACTGATGGTGTGGCAGGACTTCATGTTCGGCGGCGCGATCCCGCCGGACGATCCCGATTTGCGCGCGAGCACAGAGCAGGAGGCGATCGAGCAGGTGGACCGGCTGCGCGATCATCCCAGCCTGACGCTGTGGTGCGGCAACAACGAAGTGGAGACGGGATGGGATGCGTGGCCCGACCGGATGCTGCTCAAGCAGAACATCTCGCCGGCAGAGCGGGCGAAGCTCGAGATGGGCATGAGTCTGCTGTTCGATGACATCCTGAAGCGCACTGTCGCGGTGCACGCCCCTGAGGTTCCGTACTGGCCGAGCACGCCGAGCGCGAATCATGAAGTTGAAGCAAACAGCAATGACAATGGCGATGTGCACTCGTGGAACGTGTGGTCAGGATCGGCGCCGATCGAGGACTACTTAAAGGACACGCCGCGTTTCGTCTCCGAGTACGGATTCCAGTCCATGCCGGACATGCGCACGATCGATGCCTTCGCGAGGCCTGATGAGCAGACGCTGAATTCGCCGGTGCTGCGTGCCCATCAGAAGTTTGCCAACGGCAATGGCAACGATCGTCTGCTTTTTTATCTGCGACGCTACTACGGCGAGCCGAAGGACTTCCCTGCTCTTGTCTATCTGACTCAAGTGATGCAGGCGCAGGCGATCGAAGTAGAAGCGGAACATCTGCGCGCGAGCCGGCCACGATCCATGGGCTCGCTCTACTGGCAGCTCAATGACTGCTGGCCGGCGGCATCGTGGGCCAGCATCGATTCCTTCGGCAGATGGAAGGCATTGCAGTTCCATGCGCGCAGCTTCTACAACGATCTGCTGATCGCGCCTATCCGGCAGGACGGCATCACAAATGTCTACGCGATCAACGATCGCATGACTTCACTGCAGGCAAATGTGCACATGCAGGTGATGGACTTCGACGGCCGCGTGCTTTCGGAATCGACAACGCCAGTGACGATGGCCCCGCTCTCGAGCACGCGGGTGAACTCGCTCGCTGACGAGGCTCTGTTGAAAGGCGCCGATCCAACAAAGACGCTCGCCGTCTTCACGATGGACGTGGACGGCAAGCCTGTCTCGCGCCACATTCTGTACTTCCGTGCGGCGCGCGACCTGAAGCTGCCGCAGGCGAAGGTCGCTGCCCATGTGACGGCTGGCGCAAACGGTCTGGAACTGACATTGCACGCCGATACGCTGGCGCGCGATGTGTGGGTCTCGTTTGGCGATCATGATGTCACGCTCGCGGACAATGCATTCACGCTGCTGCCGGGCGAGACGCGCACGATCTCGCTCAAGAGCACCGCGGATGCCGCGGCACTCGAGAGCGCCTTGCACATCCAGACGCTCGATACAGCAACGCTGCCCAGCATGGCAGGCGCAGGAGACTGACCTTGCCGACGCGAATGATGATTCCAATTCTGGTGTCGATGCTATCCCTTCCCGCGCTTGCTCAGCCGGCTATTCCGCACGCGACCAAGTGGGCCATCGCCATCCATGGCGGAGCCGGTGAAGAGGAGTGGCAGCACATGGACGCCGCAACAGCAGCCGCGTATCACGCGTCTCTGGCGCGCGCGCTCGATGCAGGGGCCGCGGTGCTGAATCGCGGCGGCCGCTCGATCGATGCGGTCGAGACCGCGATCGAAGTGCTTGAAGACGATCCTCTGTTCAATGCGGGACGCGGCGCGGCCTTCGATGCGGAGGGCAGGAATGAGATGGATGCGGCGATCATGGACGGCGCTACGCTCGAAGCTGGATCGGTTGCAGGAGTCAGCGCGACGAAAAACCCGATCGCGGCGGCACGCGCGGTGATGGAGCATTCGCCGTACGTGATGATGGTGGGTCCGGGCGCAGATGCCTTCGCGGTCAGCCGGCATCTGCCGCAGATGCCGCCCTCATATTTTTTTACCGAGATGCGCTGGCAGGAGCTGCTGGGCGTGTTGCGTTCGCAGGGCAAGCCGCTTCCGCCGCGACCTCCGGGCGTCCCAGAAGCGCGTCAGGCGATGGCATTCCCGCGAGGGGTGGCGCCCTTTGCGCATCGCTTCGGCACGGTGGGCGCGGTCGCGCGCGATGTGCATGGTGATGTGAGCGCGGGCACGTCCACCGGAGGAATGCAGGGCAAGCTGCCCGGGCGCGTCGGCGACTCACCGGTGATCGGCGCGGGCACCTATGCGGCGAACGATTCGTGCGCGATATCTGCTACAGGAGTGGGCGAATACTTCATCCGGCTGGATGCTGCGAAAGAGATTTGCGCGCTGGTAAAGCTGAAAGGCATGTCCACCAGCGCCGCTGCCGACCACGTGATTCGGGAAGAAGTCGCGAAACTCAAAGGCGGCGAAGGCGGCGTGATCGTGCTCGACCAGAAGAGCGATCCGGTGTGGAGCTACAACACGCTCGGGATGTTCCGCGCGCGTCAGGTTGAGGGCGGCAAAGCGGAAGTAAACATTAAGTAGTGTTATGCGTACTTTGCGAGCGCGGCGGTGAGATCGAGAGACGCATCATCGCTTTTTCCTGCGGGCGCGCGGGGCGAGATGAGCATCGCGGTTCCCTGATTTTCGCGCCAGGCGAGAAATGTGATGTGTGCGGGATCAGCAATGCGCAAGAGGTCGAGCAGGATGTAATAGGCGCTGATGTCAGCGTCACGTAGTGAGCCTTCGGGGTCCGGCACCTCGACATTGGTTGCAGCGTCGAACAGCTGATTCAACGTTCGTTGACGCTGGCGCGGTGCGAAGCGCACGAGAAGCTGCTCTGGTTGCGCGCGGCGCAGGGTCTCGCGCGCCGCCCATTGCACAAACGATGTGCTGTAGATCTGCGTTCCCGAGCCCTCCACAAACAGCATGGTGATGAAGTGCTGCAGGAGAGGATCGACGGTCACGGCGGCGGTCCCAGACTCTGCGGGATCAAGTCCTTCCAACATGCGGCGCATGCCCTCCGCGCCGCCCGGACCGCCTTGCGTGAAGCGGTTCATGCGCTCGAGCACGTTCTCCCGCACGGGACGCAACTGTGCATAGGAGAGCAGGTCGACTGAAGCGGCATCATGCGGCCAGGCCTCGCCGCCATCGATATACCAGCGGGTATACGGGGCGGCTTGCGAGGCGGCGCGCTGCTGCATCGCTGCGTGAAGCTGCAGCGGCGTCTCCGGCGTCCATTGCAGATTGCGCAGCATCACGCCATGCGGGGCTAGCTTCCGAAAAAGCTGCGGGCTGGGCGCGGTGGCATCTTTGCCCACGACAACGATGACCAGGCGATTCTTCTGCGGCGTCTCGTCCAGAGGAACCGCAAGCAAGTCCTGCGCGGCGCGGCGGTAGGTGTCGATCTGGCTGCTGGACCAGAGATAGGCGGTGAGCTCTTCGAGAAATGCCTGTGGTGCTCGAACCCAGTCCTTTGCCGCAAGACTTGGGGGCATGCTGATCTGGCGGAAGGGCGCGAGCAGGCGCGAGCGTTGTTCGGGAGTCAGCGATTCCAGCCACAGGCACTGACGCTCGAAGGTGTGCCGCTCGGCGGGAAAGCGCGAATCGAAGGCGATGATTTCGCGCAGAAAGGCCGGCGCAACGGCGACGGGTAGTTGCTGCAGTAACGCGAGGTGCACAGTGGCAAACTGGCGCGCTTGGGGTGGATAGCTGGAGAAGCTGGCGGCGGTGAGCTGATCAGGCGTCATGTCTCACACCAGCTCCGCGATGGGAGCTCCTTTGACGTAGGGCGTATCGAAGCCGTGGCGCTTCCCGATGGTGGGCACCAGGTCAATGGGCTGAATAGCGCGATCGACGGTGACGTTCTGCCGGATGCCGGGGCCGAGTGCGAGCAGCCAGGTGGTGCGCGCCATCGCGCCGCCGGTGCGGTGATGCTGAAACCCATTGCCGCCCGGATCGCCATCGGCATCGCGGCCGAAGTCGGGCATAATGAACAGCGCCGTGCGGTCCTTGTACTCAGGCATGCTCTGGATGGTTGTCCAGAGCTCGCCGCAGATGCGGTCGGCACGCTGGATTGCGTCTACGTATAACGAAAAGGCTCCCGCGTGCGCGACATCCATATCGTGCAGTGTGATGAGTAACAGTGATGGCGACACTTGCGCCATCAGGCGACGAGCGATGGAGAGAGATAGCTCGTCAGCGCTGTCGAGTGCACGGGCGTCGCGGGTGAAGTCCTCGACGGAGAGGCGCAGCGTGGACGCGAGCTGCTCCAGATGCAGTTCGCCGTCATTCTGGGAGAGCGATGGCCTATAGACCGGCATCTCGTAGTTGTCCTGCAGCAGGTGCTCGTAATCGACGAGGGATTGCGGCCGCTGTTTGTTCACCGCCGCCGCGAGCAACTGCTTGGGCAGAATGACACCAGCGCCCTGGCCTTCATATCCGCCGTGGCGACTGAAGCCGATTTGCTGGAATCCGTTGCTGGGGGCGATCACCCACGCATCGTCCATGGGACGCGCGAGGCCGCGGCGAAAATATTCGAATACGGTTGGATTTCCGGTTAGCTGGGCGATGAAGTTGTCGAAAGTTTCGTAGCAGCCGGTGACGATGCCGGCGGTGGCGACGTAGTGGCCGAGAATGCCGCGGTTCACGACCTGGGTGAAGAATGTTCCCTGCGGGATGAGCTCGCCAAGGAGATGCGGAATGTTCTGCTGTCCTTCAACGGCGAAGGTTTCCTCATCGCGCGCGCCGCCACCGAAAGTGACGAAGACCGTGCGCGGCTTGGGCTGGGTGGCCGCCGCAAAGGCTGAAGGCACCAGTGTCGATACAGCGGTCGCCGCAGCAGTTCCCGCGGCAAGGCGCAGGAAGTCGCGGCGCGTGTGACCGCGCAATTCGCAGCAACGTGAATCAAGGGCGTCCATTGCAGTCCAGCTATCGTTCCGGAAGATGGTCTGACTCTACGCTGCCGCCATGCGCGAGACAAGGGTGGCGATCAGGCTGCGGTAAACGGATTCCGGATGGTCAGCGAACGCACTTTCTGACCGCTGTGCATGTCCTCAGAGTAGAGGGTGGCGCAGCCTGCTTCGAGCGCCGCAGCTAAGATGAGGGCGTCATAAATGCGTATGTTGTATCGTTTCGCAATCTCGACAGCGGATCGATGGGCTGCATGCGTGAGAGCAACGGGCGGCCCGCACAACTCCTCAATCAGGATGAGATCGGCTTCGATCCGATCCCAACTCCAATGCAACTTCCGCCGCAGCACGTCCACGCACTCATTCAGGACCTGAACGCTCAATACCGGATTCTCAGCAAGTATCTTCTCCGAAGCTGCGGTCCTATGGTCGTCGCGAACAAGCGCGTAGACCAGGATGTTCGTATCGACGAATGCCCGCGTCGATCCTTTATCTGTCATATATCTCGTCGCGATTGAAGCGGAACCCAGGTGGAAGAGGTGGACTGGATTCGCGCAGCGCTCGCAACCGGGCAAGAGCCCTTTCCCGCTTTGCATCCCGGGAAACTTCGAAGTTGCGCTTACCGGCGACAGATATCTCGATCTGATCGCCCTCCTTCAGATCGAGCGCTTCGACCACAGCGGCGGGAAGCCGAACGGCGAGACTGTTTCCCCACTTGGATACCTGCATACCTCATGCCTCCATGGATATACATATCTTAACGTATATCCGGATCACTTCCTTGCAGGTGCCGCTTCCCCGAGCTCTGGGCGGATCGGTTCATCAACCAGCGCGTGATCGAGACCGGTGAGCGGCGGCAACGAACCGCCGTCCAGGTCGAGCAGGACAACTTCATTGCGTCCGGGATGCAGCCACGCTCCGGGCAGATAGAGGCCGCCCTGCGGGCCGATGCGCCAGTAGCGGCCGAGCGCGTGACCGTTTACCCAGACTTGTCCCTTGCCGTATGCGCGCATGTCGAGGAAGGTATCCGCCGGCTTCCCGATGGAAAAGGTGCCGCGATAGAGCGCAGGACCGGTGACGGATGGCTTCTGCGCGAAGTGCAATGCGGCGGGATCAACAAAGAGTAGCGAGTAGTTTTGCCAGCCTGTGACCGGCTTACCGGCAAAGATGACACCGTGCGTGATGCCTGCCTGCTCCGTGCGCAGCACAGTGGTGAAGTTCACACGGCCGGAGTTCTCGACCAAGATGTCGAGCTGCTGCTGCTTGCCCGTGACAGTGAGCGGCATGGACATTTTGCCGAGACGGCGATCGAGCACGCCGGCGAGTTTGCCATCGAGATAGACGCGGGCATAGGAGTGGAGCTCGTTGAGGGCTAGATCGCCCGACGTCGGCCCATTCAACCTGGTGCGGTAGAGCACGTAGCCGAAGTCCTGATGAAGATCTTCCATGGTGAGTGGCTGCTGCGACTCGATTGATGCGGGCAGCGTGTCCCATAGAGATACGGCTTCATTGAGCGGAATCGCTGGCAGCGTGGCGAGGATCGGCGGCTGCGGGACCGGCGGAGGTGTCACACCGGTGACTTCCTGAATGGCTTTGCGTATCTCGAAGAATTTTGGCCGCGGCTGACCGGCTTCGTCGATGGGCGCGTCGTAGTCATAGCTAGTCACGTCGGGCTGGTAGTTGTGGCCGTTCGAGTTGGCGCCGCTGAACCAGCCAAAGCTGGTGCCGCCAAAGATCATGTACATGCTGACTGAGTAGCCCTGCTTGAGCATCCAGCGGATCTCCGCCACCTGCTTTGCGGCATCCGTGTGCTCATGCTTTGCGCCCCAGTGATCGAACCAGCCGGCCCAGTATTCCGCGCAGAAGTAGGGGCCTTCCGGATGGAGCTTACGGTAGAGTGCAAACCCGTGCTCGGCATCCCCAGTGCCGAAATCCACGGCGGCCGGTAAATCCGGCAGAGAACCGCGCGTCAGCTCCTCCGGTCCATCTGCCGTGTAGAGCAGAGCGCTGGTGAAGCCGGCATGCAGCACCATTTGCTTCGCACTCTCCATGTAGGCGTGGTCATTCTCCTTGCATCCTGGAACGAGCCGTATTCGTTCTCCACCTGTACGGCGAGGATGGGGCCGCCACGCTCGAGCTGCAGTGGTGCAAGCTCCTGTCCGAGCCGATCTATCCAGCGGATGGCGGCCTCCTGATATGCAGGATCGAGACTGCGCAGCTTCAGGTTGCGATCGCGCAGAAGCCACGCCGGATAGCCACCCAGGTCCCATTCGCCGCAACTGTAGGGGCCGGGTCGCAGGATGACATAGAGCCCCTCCTGCTGCGCCTCGCGGATGAACTCTGCGACGTCGCGCTGACCGGTGAAGTCGTACTGACCGGGCTGCGCTTCGTGAAAGTTCCAGAAGACATAGGTCATTATTGTGTTAATTCCGACGGCGTGCGCCATGCGCAGACGGTCGCGCCAATAGGCACGCGGGGTGCGCACGTAGTCCATGTCGCCGGCGATGATCTGGAAGGGTTTGCCATCCAGCTCGAACTGCCCATGCGCGGCTGCGAAATGGTGGGAGATAGGCGCAGACTGAGCTCCGGCCGATGCGGCCAGGAGCACGAAGAGAGCAGCGCCAGCGCGCTGAAAAGCAGAAACCATGGATGATGAACCCTCGGCGAACGAAAGCCAGAGTATCGCAAGCTACAACGCCCCGGGTACTTTGGGCAGCAGCGCGAATCGCAAGACTGCGGTATGTTGGAGTTGCATGCTCGCCGACGCGCCGACTGCCACACCACCCCGAGCCAGATTGCGTTCACCCAAGCTCGAGATTTGCGTTGAGACTCTCGAGAACGCAGAGATCGCAGACCGCGGCGGCGCCCACCGCATCGAACTCTGCGGTGAACTCGCCGGCGGCGGCGTCACGCCCAGTCTTGGTTTGCTCGAGCAGGTAGTCGCCAGCATCGCGATCCCGGTCCATTGCATGATCCGTCCACGCGGCGGTGACTTCCTCTACAGCGCTGGTGAATTTCGCGCGATGGAACGCGATATTGAGCTGGCGAAGCATGCCGGCGCTGCAGGCGTGGTTCTGGGGGTACTGACCGCCGGGGGTGAGGTTGACGTTGCGGCGACCCGACGGCTCATCGAAGCCGCTCGTCCGATGCGTGTCACCTTCCATCGCGCGTTTGACGTGGCCCGCGACCTGGATGCTGCGTTGGAAGCCGTGATCGCTGCGGGGACGGACATCCTGCTGACCTCCGGTGGCGCTGAGCGGCTGAGTGAAGGTATCGACGCCGTGGCCCGGTTAGTGAAGCGCGCGGGAAACCGCATCGAGATCATGGGCGGTTCCGGCGTGCGCCTGCAGAACGCCGTAGCACTGTGCGAGGCTGCCGGCCTGGGCGCGATTCACTCGTCGATGCGCCGCCCCTTGGCCAGAGAAGATGCGACTGTCCACGTGCTGCCGGATGCGCTGCCTCCCTATGAGGTCTGCGAAGAGGATGTACGCACGCTCGCCGCGGGACTGAAAAACTGCGTCCGCGATACTTCCACCAGCGCCGAAGTCCGATAGCTCGCCACACAGCTTTACGGGCTGGTTGCCGTACGCGGACGAAGTCTAAAGTAAGAGACATGGTCACGACACGTTCTCTGTTCCGCAATGCCCGTACCCGGGGAACGATTGTCCTGACAGCTCTTCTCTTCTGCGCTGCAGGTGCCATCACAGCGCATCCCATCCCCAGGAGCAAGGCCCCGATGCCTCAGCAGCGGGCGTGCAGACGATTGCCCCGGGGGTACAGTCGATTCCTTTAGATCAGCCGACTGCGGCGCGACTCGAGACGCGTAAAAATAGCTTGAGCGTGACGGTGACGGGGAGCGACTGGGTGGATACGCAGCTTGTCGTCGCGCCGGGCGACTCGATTACGTTTACGGCGAAGGGCGAAGTCTCACTCAACGATGGCCGCACGGTGACGGCCGACGGCAGCGAGCGCGGATGGAAGGAC
>JBJMGC010000119.1:0-6066 GCA_045808105.1 Acidobacteriaceae bacterium
CTGGATACGGGCGTCTCGCAGCGCCATCTTAGTTTTGTCGAGAGCGGGCGCAGTGTCCCCAGCAGAGACTTGCTGTCGACTGTTTCTGATGCGCTGAACATTCCGTTGCGAGAGCGGAATGCTCTGCTGCTTGCCGCAGGCTACGCGCCGGCCTACAGCGACCGTAGCCTCGATGACAAACAAATGGCCATGGTCACTCACGCAATCGATCGAGTGTTACGGCAGCACGAGCCGCATCCGGCACTTGTGTTGGATCGTTACTGGAATGTGATCCGAACCAACGACGCCGCTCCGCGCTTCTTTGCATCGTTCATCGATCTTAAAGTGCGTTCCCGGCCGCGTAACCTTCTCGATTTGATGCTCGATCCAGCCGGAATGCGGCCCTTCGTTGAGGATTGGGAGAAGGTAGCAGCAGGGCTACTGCAGAGGGTTCGGCGCGAGGCGCTGGGACAGGTGGTGGACGCGGGCATCAAGGCGCTGCTGGATAGGCTGAAGACATATCCGGGAGTTTCCACTCTGAAGCCTTCTCTGATTTCTCAAAGTCCCGTTCTACCCATCACGTTTCTGCGCGGGGATGAACGCTTTTCCTATTTCTCTTTGATCACGATAGTCGGTACGCCGCAGTGCATCACCGCTCAGGAACTGCGCATTGAGTGCATGTTCCCATGGAATCCGGAAGAGAGGTGAAGCAACATGGAAAGTCCTCTTCTCGTCTCTGAAATTCTCTAGAACCTATCTCATAATCCGTTGCGGCGGGTTTGCTTCGTGTTGGGACTAGCTTCCGAATTGCCGGTCATCCGCTCGGAATGATCTGACGGCGAGCGGATATACCCCAAACTAAGATCAGGACTCCGATAATCACGACGCCGAAACAAGCTACTCGGATCAGCCCTGACCAAAACAGATTCGACTCCAGCTCCACCCCCCGCACCAAGACATAGAGCCGGGGTTTCATCGCATTCAGAGCTTCGGAGTCAGACAGGACGTAAAGGTCGAGTCGGTAGCGCTGGTTCTTTCGAGCATAGAACACACCCAGGTCGCGAGTCACCGTCGGATATCCGGCGTCAGCTGCTCTGGCACCAAGGCTCTCGTAGGAAGTCATCTCCCGGGACGCCCCTTCGCCTGATAACACCCAGCGAACGCGCAGCCCCGCGATATTACCGCAATCGTTCGATGGATAGGGTATGCCCATCATGCAGAGCAACCGTTTGGAATCGATCCTGTTGTCTGCGTACAGCTCTATGAAATACCGGGTATTGAAATTCACCGGCAGTTCGGGCGAGCTGTAGTGACTACCCTTGGCGAGCGAAATGGGAACCCCGTCGATAAGAGTCCACGTACGCGTATTTGACCAGTGCGTCCAGCAGGCCAAGGTGCACAAACTCAGCACGATGGTTACGACACCCGTCCAGACGATCCGGTTCATGTGGGCATAATACGGAAATGTTTCCTTTCTGTTCCCGAGTTGCCATTTGCCCGGATCGGTCAATTTCCGGTTTGTCGCCGATCCGAAAGTAATTCGAACACCATCAGCCATGTGCCCCATGAGAGACCGCACGGCATCAACACCCAGATGTGCCATGCAGGCCGTATGCGCACCGCCAGGACTCTTATCCGAATCAGATTCCCAGAATCGCCCTGGTCGTCCCGAGCCACCACGCGGGAGTTCCCCGCCATAGGTAAAGGATGACGAGCTGAGCAGCGCACAGGATCGGGATCGCGACGCGATATACCTTGTGGACGCTGCGGTTGACCACCAGATCGCGCGCTACGCCCAGCAGCATCACTGCATCGAGGCAGAGATAGAAGAGGCTGTGATTGAAGATGTAGAGGAAGCGGCCAAAGGCCGCATCCAGCAGGACGCAGGTGGCGAGGAACAGAAGCCTGCGGTGGAACTCGGGCTTCCTGCGCCAGTAGATGGCGAGCGCGAAGAGCGTTCAAAAAAACAACATGTCAGAAAAGGGAACGGCCAGGAACGCGGGATCGGGCAGATGCAGCACTACGGCGTCGAAGCGGCCCATGATGACCGAAATCGCGAATCCCAGTCCGACCATGGCGACGCCAAGTCCCACGCCAAACCAGCCGAAGAATCGGTGCCACTTGACGTTATGCGTGCGCACCAGGGCCGATTGGAAGATGTAGAAGACTACCCACGCTGAGAATGCAGCGGCATGGATCCACAGAAGGAAAGGCTTTGGCAGGGCAGGATGGAAGAGGTTCTGCTCGACAGTCTGGCTGAATCCCCACACCACGATCGCGGCGAAGAGCAGAGACATGGCGAAGTAAAAGTATTTGTCGACGAGGCCATTGCGGCCGGCGATCTTCAGCTGCACGCCCGTAACCGCGCTCTGGGCAGACGAAGCCATAGTAGACACCTCGGTCCTGAACTGGATGGAAGAAGGCCGAATGAATGCGAATGAATGGAGCCGGAGGGAAGTGAAGGAACTCTAGCACGCGCTGGACTGCAGCCACAACGGCGCATCACGCGAATGCTATCGCGAGGATGACGAACTCAGAGCCGCAGGTTCGGCTGTAGGAATGGGTTGGTTTCGCGCTCCTGGCCGAGCGTGGTTTCCTCGCCATGACCGGGGACGACCAGTGTGTTCTCCGGCAGGGGCAACAGGCGGGTGTGGATGGAGCGCAGGAGGGCGGCGGTGTCGCCGCCGGGCAGGTCGGTGCGGCCGACGCTGCCGGCGAAAAGCGTGTCGCCAGCCAGAAGCAATTCCTGCTTTGGGAAAAGAAGGCAGATGCTGCCGGGGGTATGGCCGGGAGTGTGGATGACCTCTGCTTCAAGACCAGCGATGCCGGCGGAGAGTCCGTTCTCGGCGCTTTGATCCAGCGCTACTTTCTCTGGCGTGGGGATGCCGAGCCAGGCGGCCTGCATCTCCAACATCCCTACCAGGGGCAGGTCTGCCTGATGGAAGAGCACCGGCGCGCCGGTAACGCGTTTGAGCTGCGCAGCGCCGCCAATGTGGTCAATGTGCGCGTGGGTGACGATGATCTGGCGCAGCGTGAGATGGTGCCGCGCGAGGCGCGCGAGGATGGCGGCAATCTCGTCTCCGGGATCGACAATGATTGCGTCGCGCGTCTCCAGATTTGCCAGCAGAGTGCAGTTGCAGCGGAGGGGGCCAACGGGGAAGGTCTCGCGGAGGAAACGGGACGCCATATTCGGATAGTAGCCCAATGGTGCGCAGGGGGTAACTGACCGGCATTACTCCGACATTACTAAATGCAGGTCCGAGTATTTGGATGCGCCGCGTTATAAACAGCAAAACGCACACGCTCCATTCAGAACGAATAACGCTGAAGCATGTGCGGGGAAGCGCAGAGAGAAGAGGTCGTTCCGCACCTCGAGGCGGGCGCCCCTTGCGGTTGCGGTCTTGTGGTGTTTGCCAAGGTTTTGCCGTTGCCGATTTGTGAGAGGACCGCACTATGCCGCTGGGACAGCCCGGGAGTTCGAGGCCTACGCGCCCGTTACGCGCGGACCAAGCGGCTGACCTTCCCATGCGCGCGACCCTCGAAGTGTTGTTCCTCGAAAGCACAGTGTTATGGGCCAGTTCCACGGCATTGCTCGGCGAAGAGGGCCGGCTCTCCTATAGCGACCTGATGGTGCGAGGGCAGAATGTCGCTGCCGTGCTGCGCCGGAAAGGAATGCGGCCGGGCGATCTGGTGGGTGTGGTTGGACTGCGCACTTTCAGCTCCATCAGCGGGATCATCGGCATTCTGCTGGCGGGTGGTGTCTACGTGCCGTTCGATGTGCACGGCCAATCCGCGGAAAAGCTGACGCGCCAATTGGACGAGAGCGCGATTCGTCTGCTGGTGACCGACCAGAGCGACGCCGCGGGAGTTTCGTTGCCGTGGGCGCGCCGTGCGGCGGTGGTCGATGCGTCGAGCCTTGAGCGTGAGTTCATGCCGCTGTTCCGGGATGTGAAGCTGCCGCAGCGGCTGCCGGAAGATCCTGCGGCTGTGGTCTTCAATGCAGACGGACGCGGCGTTCTGGTCACTCATGCGGGCATTGTCCGGCTGGTGACGGGGGGAACGCCAATGGAGTTCCGCTCTTCGGATACGGTGCTGCTGCACGCCGGCGCGCAAGAGCACTTGTTCCAGATGGAGCTGTGGGGTCCGCTGCTGTCGGGCGGAACGGTAGCGCTGGCGCCGCAGAGCGGCGCGGGCGCGATGCCGGCGCACGAGTATGCGCGCGTGATGCGGCGCTATCGCGTCTCCGCGATCTGCGCGCGGCAGGCCTTGTTGGAGGAGCTGGCGAAGGAACCGCTGGCGCCGCTCGACCAGGTGCAGCAGGCCGTTGTGGACGCAGCGGAGATGGATGCGCCTATTCCTGAGGGACCGCTTCGCGACCGGATGGGCACGCGGGAGCGCGCTCTGCGCGTGACCGGCGGACTGGGAGCGGCTGAGACGACAAGTTATGCGGTGAGCGTGCGGGTGAATGTGGAAGAGGCCAGACGCACAGAGCCGGTGTCCGGCAGTGATGCCCTCGTGGTTCTGCCGGATGGATATGAGGCGAAGCCGGGTGGGCTGGGCGCTCTTGCCATCACGGGCGATGCGCTGGCGATCGGGTATCTTGGCCAGCCGGAGGCGACACTTGCGGCCTTTGCCGAGGCACAGCGTGACGGCAACCAGAAGCTGCGCTGCTTCCGTTTGCCGGTACAGGCAACTCGCCTACCTGACGGAAACCTGCTGACGGGGCAGGCTGCTGTCGCTGCGGCGGCCGCGGTGAAGTCGAGCGAGGCGCGCGAGGGAACGGCCGAAGAGATTGAGGCGTTGCTGCTGAAGCATCCTCTGGTACGAGAGTGCGTCGCGCTGCCGGCTGTGCCGGGCGAACATGGCGTCTGCGCTTTCGCTGCGCTGAAACAAGCAGGGGACCCTCGCGCGGAGCGGGCGCTGCGCGAGTACCTGGAGAGTCATCTGCCGCGCGAATCGCAACCGGCAGCACTGATCCTGGTCGCTCAGATTCCGCTGGACGCGACGGGAAAGCCGGACCGGGCTCTCCTGACCAAGCAATGCGAAGCGGTGCTGCGGCAGTACCGGCAGGAATCTACCGCGCCAGAGATTCGACCGGAGAGACAGGTGGATGTGGTGCGCAGTATCTGGCAGCGGCTGCTGCATCGCATGCAGGTGGATCCGGATGAAGATTTCTATGCCAGCGGAGGCACAGCCGTCCAGCGTATCCGTTTGTACGCGGAGTTGAACCAGCGCTTTCCCGGCGCGTTCACGATGGCGGAGCTGCGCTCGCTGAATACTATTCGCAAGGTCGTGGATCACCTGAACAGCGACGCGGTGCGAGAGCGGATGCTCGCCGCCGAGCATCGCGGCGCGTAGCCTTCGACGAAAAGTTCATAGTTCATTCGACCCATCGCGCTCGCCCGCTTGCTCATGTACAAACAAAACGCGCGGACTACACGTGTCTGCTGCGTTGGAGGCAGATATTCGGACGCTCGAATGTCGCGCGGACGGAGCGATCGGAGGGCAGATGGTTTGGAAGCAGGCGGGACGCTATGCGATCCCAGTGTTTGTGTTCATGTTGAGTGGAGCGCTCGGGCAGGTGCACGCTGCCACGCCTGCGCGGTGGAGCGAGGCCAAGGCGCAGCAGTGGTATGCGGCGCAGCCATGGCTGGTGGGCGCGAACTTCCTCCCCGCAGATGCGATCAACCAGCTCGAGATGTGGCAGGCAGACAGCTTCGATCCACAGGAGATCGATAGAGAGCTGGGCTGGGCCGAAGGGCTGGGCATGAACACGATGCGCGTATTTCTGCACGACGCGCTCTGGGAACAGGATGCTCCGGGGTTCCAGAAGCGAATCGGTACTTTTCTGAGCATTGCGGCGAAGCACCATATCAAGCCGATGTTCGTGCTGTTCGATTCCTGCTGGGATCCGGAGTACAAGCTGGGACCGCAGCGGCCGCCGATTCCGGGAGTGCACAATTCCGGCTGGGTGCAAAGTCCCGGCGCCAAGGCGCTCGAAGACCCGGCTGAGTATCTGCGGTTGAAAAAGTTTGTGCAGGGCGTGGTGGGAGCGTTCGCAAACGACGATCGCATCCTGGCCTGGGA
>JBJMGC010000120.1:0-4068 GCA_045808105.1 Acidobacteriaceae bacterium
AAGTCCAGTACCCCCAGCTTCGACTCTTCCTTGGTCTTGAACGACTCCGGATCATCCAGCACCTCGCCATCCCGGTTCCCCAGAATATTGGTCGAGTACCAGCCGGCAACCCCCAGCATGCGTGCCTTGAACGCTGGCGCCAGCACCGTCTTGATCAGTGTCTGCCCGGTCTTGAAGTCCTTGCCGCAAATCGGCGCTCCGGTCTTTTTGGACAGCTCCTGCAGCGCCGGAATATCCACTGTCAGGTTCGGCGCGCCGTTAGCAAACGGGATCCCCTCGCTCAATGCGGCGTACGCGTAGATCTGCGAGGGCGCAATCGCCGGATCATCCTCCAGCAGCCCCTTCTCAAAGGCCTCAATCGACTTGTGACAAGGCGCCTGCTCGAGAAAGATCTCCGTCGATCCGCACCAGATCATCACCTGGCGGTCGGTCTTGCCCTTGAACGCCTGAATGTCGTTCCGCACCTGCTGCGCCAGATCGCACTTCGAGCGGCCGGTCTTCACGTGATTGCCGTGCAGCCGTTTCACGTAATGCTGGCTGAACACCGCCGGCATCGGCTGGATTCCTTCCAGAAACGGCTTGATCTGCTCCAAGTGATCGCGCTCCAGCACCGCAGCCGTCTTCGCCGCCTGGTACATGTTCTCGTCGTAGATATCCCAGCCGGTAAAGACGATGTCGTCCAGTTTTGCGAGCGGCACAAAATCCTTGATCAGCGGAGTCTGGTTCTCGGTGCGCCTGCCCAGCCGGATCGTGCCCATCTGCGTCACCGACCCGATTGGCTTGGCAAATCCTCGCCGTACCGCTTCCACTCCTGCGATCAGCGTCGTGGCCACCGCCCCCATGCCCACAACCATCACTCCCAGTTTGCCCGCCGCGGGCGCAATCGTCTGTGCGGCAGCGGCGGCCTGGCCGCTGCTCTTGGAACTCGTCATCTCGTGCTAGTCCTCTCCAGTCAAATCCTTCGTGGATCAACGTCCTAGTCTGAGGCCCACCTCCCGCTTTGGCAAATGGGGACAGCGCGAGCGGCGTCATCCGAGGTGTGAATGGCGCAGGCAATTCAACGGACCTGCGACTCAGCAGCCGGCTCTCGTCCGCGCCACCCTCCGAGAATCGCGGTGACCAGCAGCAGCTTCGCAAACCAGTCCCCGGCATGAATAGCGCCGATCTTCCACGAAGCGCCTTGCCACAGCACCGAGCCGCTGAGCAGCATCAATGGAAATCCGAGCCACAGCCAGAGGCCAAGCCCGGTTGCGCTTCTCCAGTCAGCATCGGTCAGGCGCGCCACCAATCGCGCCACCACATACGCAAGCACCAAGTCGCGTCCGATTTCCGCCACAATCGCCCATGGCGAGACCTTCGCATGTGGATTCATTCCGCTCAGCCGCATCCACATCGGGCCGAACATCAGAGGGCTGTAATAGAGCGAGCCCTCAATGAATGCCACGATCGTTGCTGCCGCGATTGCCTGATACTTCAGCCGCCGAGCTTCCACGTCGCTCCTCCCTCGGCGATGACGTCTCGCCTTGGCTTCAGCACCGCCTGCCGCTGCTGTAGAAACTTGCGCACCGCGTCATCGCGCTCCAGCCCAATCGCAATCTCATATGCATTCCACGCCTCGTTGCACGCACCCGTCCTCGTCAGCAGCTCCGCACGCGTCGCCCAGTACGGCTGATACTCCGCCAGCCGCGCATCCGTTGCCGGCTCCGGCAGCGCCTCCAGCCCTGCTTCCGCTCCCCGCAGCTCCGCAACCGCCAGCGCGCGATTGATCGCCACCACCGGCGATCCGGAAAACGCGAACAGCGCGTCATAGAGCGCCACCACATGCTCCCAGTTCACCTCGCCCGTCCGGCAGCGGTGCACATGGGCAGACTGCAGCGCCGCCTCAAGTTGATAGCGCCCCACCATGCCACGCGCGCCTGCGCGCCGCAGCAGCGCCTCCGCCTCATCGATCATCCCTGCATCCCATAGCCCCGGATTCTGTCCGGCCAATGGCACAAACTCGCCTTTCGCCGAACGCCGCGCCGCCCGTCGTGCCTCCGCGTGCAGCATCAGCGCCAGCAAGCCCAACGCCTCGGGCTCCTCGGGCAGCAACTCCGTCACCAGCCTCGCCATAAACATCGCCTCCGCCGTCAGATCCCGTCGCACCAGGTCCATTCCAACAGGATCGATCCAGCCCTCCGTGAACGCGGCGTAGATCGCCTCCAACACCGCCTCCAGCCGCTCCCGCAACTCCTCGCGCCCGGGAACGCGAAATGGAATCCCTGCCTGCCGTATCTTGTCCTTGGCCCGCACCAGCCGCTTGCCCATCGCTGCCGGAGAGGAAAGAAATGCGGAAGCGATCCTCTTCGCATCCAGTCCCAGCACCACCTGCAGGATCAGGGGAGCATGCACAGCCGGATCAATCGAAGGGTGCGCGCAGGCAAACATCAGCGCCAGCCGGCGGTCCGGAATCTCCGCAGTCTCCGCCGCAGCCGCCTCCAGGCCCTCGGCAATGATCTGCAAGTCTCCCGCAGCCGCTTCAGTCGTTGAATGCCGCCGCGCTGCATCGATCACTTTGCGGCGCGCCACCGTCAGCAGCCAGCCCTCCGGATTCGCCGGGCAGCCATTCCGCGGCCAATTCGCCAGCGCGGATAGAAATGCCTCCGAGAGCGCATCCTCCGCCGCCGCCACATCGTGCGTCCGCGCGGCCAGGAAGGCGACCAGCTTGCCGTAGCTGCGGCGCGCCACGGCATCAGCCGCCTCGCGCGCCTGCTCGCTTCGAATTTGCTCGTCGCTCACCTGGGGACTCATCGTCATCTCCGCCGCGCCTCTGTGTTACATCGTCCAGACGGGACGCACCTCGATGGTCCCATGGCCCGCGCCGGGACAGCGCGCCGCCCACGCGATCGCCGCATCCAGATCCGGCGCTTCGATTAGATAGTAGCCACCCAGTTGCTCCTTCGAGTCGACAAAGGGCCCGTCCACCACCTGCTGCTTGCCATTGGCAACGTGCACTGTCGTTGCCGAAGAAACGGGCTGCAGCCGATTTGAGCCCACGTACGCTCCCGCCTTCTTCAGCGCCTCGGTGTACGCCATGTAAGCCGCATAACCCTGCTGCTGCTCAGTCGGTGTCATCCTGCCCCAGCCAGTTTCGTCCGTATAAAGCATCAAGAGATATTGCATGGAAATCCTCCGTCATCGGTTATAAGCGAGCATCATGCCCGCTTACTCCCATGACGCGCGAGTCCCAGCCGTTTGGACATCGCACAGACAAAATGTCATGGTCAAAAAAAAGACTCACCGGATTCCTCATCCTGTAGCGCAGCGAAGAGCCTGCCCTCAATCTGTCCAAGTTAGGATGGTCTCAATACCAACGAATTACACACCGGCCAGCTGGTCTGGGACTATCTCCACAGGACCGGCTGGAGCGGCGTCGGGTTTCCAAGCCGATGAGGAAAAGAGGCGATCGCGCAGTGCGAGTGCGGGATATTCGATCAGCTTGGCATAACCGCGCCGAGCACGATCGAGATCGCAAGACCGCGCAGCATGCCGACGAACGTCACATGCGGCAGCAAACGGCACACCCATCCATGCCAGAGATAGATCGAATATGAGTAATAGCCGATCCTCGCCAGTGGGGCGACTAGAAGCACAGAAAGATACCTCTGCGGTTTCAGATCGATGGAAAGAGCCAGCAACAGCCCGAAGGCGAAGTAGACCAGCGTAAAGCCCACCGTGTGCATGATCGGGTTATTCAGTGGGACCATCGCCAGCAGCACGGCCGCCACGCCCATCAAGACACCCATGGAGGCAACTGACTACGCAGCCTCGGAAGCCCGCATCCGCCCGCGCCAGTGACTCCACACAAACCAGGCAAACCCCACTACCAGCACCACAACTACTGCCAGGTGAAAGCGATGGAAGACTTCCTTGAACCGCGGATCGGATTCCCATCCCGCGCCCAGCCGCATCCCCACATACGCCAGCGCATAACACCACGGCCAGGAACCCAGGAACGTGTAGAGGTGAAATCGCCCCTGCGGCATCTTCGCAATGCCCGCGGGCAGCGCGATGAACGTGCGCACCACC
>JBJMGC010000121.1:0-3823 GCA_045808105.1 Acidobacteriaceae bacterium
CAGGTGTTGGGCCTGTCGTTTTGGTCAGTCGGAACGTTATCAACCGCAACCGACCGCTTGCAACCCGTGTGGGCCGAGATTCAATCAATTTGCCATGAATGTGTCAGGCGACGGCGCCAGAGTACAATCTGCCGCATGAAAACCATCGGGTGGCTGGCTGCGGCTGCATTCGCGTTGCCGCTGGTAGCGGGATCGGCCCAGAGCCCGGGAGTGGTCCAGCGCGGCGAAGCGCATGAGGGCATGGGGTTCAGCCAAACCACAACTGTTCACCACTTTTTCCTTACGCCGAATGGCGGGGTGATTCAGGTGACGGCGAAAGATCCGAAGAATGCCGATCAGATCGCCATAGTGCAGATGCACCTCAAACACATTGTCGGAATGTTTTCTGCGGGTGATTTTTCGATACCCCATTTCGTGCATGACACGAATCCGCCGGGAGTCGCCACGATGAAACGGCTGCGCGCTTCGATCCGGTACACGAGTGAAACGATAACCAGCGGCGGCCGTATCAGGATCGAAACGGAATCGCCAGAGGCACTTGGGGCAATTCACGATTTTCTCCGCTTTCAAATTAAAGATCATGAAACTGGCGACCCGATGACAGTTTCAAACTGATTCGGTGTGCAACGCGCTCCGGGGCCGATTCGCTCGGCACCGCATTATTTTTTCTTCGAACTGTAACGCTCTCGTGACGCAGGCACGTGGTGACACAGGCTATTCCTTTTCTGTCGGCTGCATGGGGCCGCAAGGCTGCAACACTATGGCCGCAACGAGAGGAACAGTGATGCAAAGAGCACTCGCAACAACGGTGGCAGCTCTCATGGTTGCCACGCAGGTAAGTGCGCCGGCGGTTCAGGCGCAGCGCAACGAGTCTAATGGAACTACGGCAACTCCCATCAAGCATGTCGTCGTCATCTTCGGGGAGAACATCTCCTTCGATCACTACTTCGGCACCTACCCGAATGCGCTGAACCCGGGCAACGAGCCGCGCTTCATCGCAGCCCCCGGCACACCTTCCGTCAACGGCTATACCGATGCGTTGCTCTATAGCAACCCGAACCTGCTGAACAAAGCGGGAAATGCGGGCGGCGCAAGCAATCCCTTCCGGCTGGACCGCTCACAGGCAGCCACCGCGGACCAGGATCACGACTACACGCCGGAGCAGCAGGCGTTCCACGAAGGCTTGATGGATGCGTTCCCCCAGTACACAGGCACGCCGGGACCGCCGCCGGGTGGGCAGACGACGAATGCTCTGGTGATGGGTTATTACGACGGCAACACGGTGACAGCGCTCTGGAATTACGCGCAGCGCTTCGCAATGAATGACAACTCCTACAACACGACCTTCGGGCCATCGACGCCGGGCGCGATCAACCTGATTTCCGGCCAGACGAATGGCGTGACCGACCAGTCAAACGCGGGGGGAGATGTGGTGGAGGATGGCAACGGCGGCTACACGCTGATCAGCGATGCAGATCCGATCGGTGATGTGTGCTCCAGCACCACCGGGGGGCTGGTGCAGCTCACCGGACAGACCATCGGCGACCTGCTGAACGCGCGCGGCATCAGCTGGGGTTTCTTCGAGGGCGGCTTCGACCTGACGAAGACGAACCCGAACGGCACGACGGGATGCGCGCGCTCGCACACCTCGGCAATCGCCAATACGAACAAAAAGGATTACATCCCGCATCACCAGCCGTTCCAGTACTACGCGCAGACGGCAAACCCGAAGCACGTGCGTCCGTCGTCCGTGCACTCGATCGGGATCAACGGCGACCAGGCCAATCACCAGTACGACTCGGATGATTTCTTTAACGCAGTTGAGGCGGGGAACTTCCCGGCGGTCAGCTTCCTGAAAGCTCCCGGCTACCAGGATGCGCACGCCGGCTATTCCGATCCGCTGGATGAGCAGACGTTCGTGGTGAAGACGATCAACTTCCTGCAGAAGCAGCGGGACTGGGATTCGACAGCGGTGTTCATCGCCTATGACGACTCGGACGGCTGGTATGACCACCAGCTTGGCCAGATCGTGAATCAGTCGACGACGGCGGCGGATGCGCTGACCGGCCCGGGCGCCTGCGGCAACGGGACCGACTCGGCACTGGCCGGGCCTTCGGCTGCACACGCACAGGGCCGTTGCGGCTACGGTCCGCGGCTACCACTGCTGGTGATCTCGCCGTATGCGAAACAGAACTACGTGGACCACACGATGACCGATCAGACTTCGATCATTCGGTTCGTCGAAGACAACTGGCTGGGGGGGCAGCGGATCGGCAACGGTTCGTTTGACGCACTGGCCGGATCGGTGAACAGCATGTTCGACTTCTCGCATCGTGGCAACGTCCGGCCGTTCTTTCTGGATGAGAGCACGGGCGAGCCGGCGAACGGGCATTGGCGGTAGTGCAGTAGAGGCGATTGCTATCTTCGCTGGCTGTGAGGGTACCCGGAGTGGACTGCCGGGTATCCTCTTTCGTTTGGATAACGATTTAGATGAGTGATTTTTTTGATCGGACCCGCCGCGAATTTTTGAAGAGTGGCGCGCTTGCCTTGGGCGGCGCAGGACTGATGCTGCCGCGCGCGATGGATGCCGGAGCCGATGCGCTGGATCCGTCGACGCTGAGGCCGTTCGTCGATGCGCTGCCGGTACCTCGCGTGATGAAGGCGACGGGCATGCGCGCATATCCTGAACATGCGAGACAGCAGATTCCGTACTACCGCATGGCCATGCGCGAGGTGCGGCAGAAAGTACATCGCGACCTGCCGCCGACGCGCATGTGGAGTTTTGAAGACAGCTTTCCCGGACCGACGATCGAGACGCAAAGCGGGCAAGCAATGATCGTGGAATGGGCGAACGAGCTGCCGGCGCGGCACTTTCTGCCGATCGATCACACGCTGCATGGGGCTGAGAGGTCGCTGCCGGAGGTACGGTCGGTGGTGCATCTGCACGGCGGACGAACGCCGGCGGCAAGCGATGGCTACCCGGAGACGTGGGTGGTGCCTGGCAAGTCGCAGACCTGCTTATATCCGTCGAAGCAGGATGCGGCGCTGCTCTTTTATCACGACCACACGATGGGGATAAACCGGCTGAATATCTACGCCGGGATGCAGGGGATGTTCGTAGTGCGGGATGCGCAGGAGGCTGCGCTGAAGCTGCCGTCGGGCAAGTATGAGGTGCCGCTGCTGATTGCGGACCGGCTGCTCCGCAAGGATGGGCAGTTGGTGTATCCGGTGTCGGAGCATCCGGACCGGCCTTGGGTGCCGGAGGTCTTCGGCAACGCGATTCTGGTGAATGGCAAGCTGCTGCCGTACCTGAATGTAAAGCCGCGGCGCTACCGGCTGCGCATCATGAATGGATCGAATGGACGCTTCTATCGGCTGTCGCTTGCAAACAAGAGTGAGATGCACGTGATTGGTAACGATCAGGGGCTGCTGAGCGCTCCGGTTGCGGTGAAGCGTGTGCCCCTGGCGCCGGCGGAGCGTGTGGATGTCATTGTCGATTTCGCCGCGATGGCCGGCTCGCGAGTGAAGCTGGTGAGCGATTCGTTCGAGATCATGGAGTTTCGCGTGCTGGCGAAGGGGATGCCCGACACGAGCGAGCTGCCTGCAGTGCTGGGGCCGGCACTGCGGTTGAATGAAGCTACGGCTGTGCGGACGCGGCGGCTGACGCTGGATGAGCGCATGGATGATATTCAGCGGTCGATGGGCATGGTGCTGAACAACACGCCGTGGCATGCGCCGATTACGGAGAAGCCGACGCTGGGCACGACGGAGATATGGGAGCTGGTGAATCTTACGGATGATTCGCATCCGATTCATTTGCATC
>JBJMGC010000122.1:0-8851 GCA_045808105.1 Acidobacteriaceae bacterium
GCTGCCGCGCTCACCGATAAGGAACTAGAACAGCTCTCCCAAGTTGCCCGCGATTACGCACTCGACGTGCTGTGCGAGGTCCACACGCGCGAAGAAGCGCGGCGCGTGCGCTATCTCGGATGCAGCATGGTCGGCGTGAATAACCGCAATCTCCGAACCTTCGATGTACGTCTGGAGACCTCGTTCGAGCTCGCTGGAGAGCTTCCCCCGGATGCGGTGCTCGTGGCCGAAAGCGGCATCAACGATCCTGCCGACTACGCCCGCCTGCACGCCGCGGGTTATCACGCCTTCCTCATCGGTGAGACCTTCATGCGTCAGCCCGATCCCGGCCGCGCTCTCGGTGCATGGATCGCCGCCGCCCAAACTGCTTCTTCCGCCAGAGTGCCTGCCTGAACCTACGCGACAAAAAGATATGTGGATCAAGATTTGTGGAACTACCAGCCTTGCTGATGCACAACACGCCGCGAGCAGCGGAGCAAGCGCCGTCGGCTTCATCCTTGCCCCGAGTCCTCGCCGGGTCACCGTGGATCAGGTGCGCGCCATCGCGCCCCATCTGCCACGCAATGTGGAGCGTTATGGCGTCTTCGTGAATGCGAGTTTCGACGAAATTGTCACCGCTGTTCGCGAAGCTGACCTGACCGGCGTGCAGCTGCACGCGAATGACGATCCCGATATGCCGCGCCGTCTGCGCGCCCACTTTGCCACTACAGATGCAGGGGCTACGATCAGCATTTTGGCGGTGCTGGCTTACAGCGATGATATGGAGCCGCAGATCCAGACCATCGCACGCAATGCGGCTCGCGACGGCGCAATCGATGCGCTGTTGATCGACTCGCGAAGTCCGGTCGGTCATGGCGGTACCGGCACACGCTACGACTGGCAAGCCGCACAGCAGCTGTTCCGCAGAGTTGCCCCGCAACTGCGCCTTATCGCTGCCGGTGGACTCAATCCCGACAATGTCGCGGAGGCCATCGGCACCCTCACGCCGTGGGGCGTCGATGTGGCCACCGGAGTGGAGGCTGCGCCGGGCCGCAAAGATCCCGCGCGGGTCGGCGCATTCATTCGCAACGCCCGCGACACCTTCGCCCAATTGAAGAACCCGCCGCGTCCTCGCTCCTGGCGGCGCTAGAGCAAACAGATCTCCGCCAACGCGATACTCTAGACCTAGAGGCAGACCGCATGGAGACCCTAACCCAGACCCGCCCCGGGCGTTTCGGCGATTACGGCGGCCGGTACGTCCCCGAGACGCTGATGGCCGCGCTCGAAGAACTCGAGACCGCGTACGAAAACGCGAAGCGCGATCCCATCTTCCACGCTGAGCTCGATACGCTCCTACGCGACTACGCCGGCCGTCCGACGCCGCTCTACTTCGCACAACGGCTCACCGAACGCCTTGGCGGCGCGAAGATTTATCTCAAGCGCGAAGACCTGCTCCACACCGGCGCACATAAGATCAACAACTGCCTTGGTCAGGGCCTGCTAGCGCAGCGCATGGGCAAGCACCGCATCATTGCGGAAACCGGCGCCGGTCAGCACGGCGTCGCTACAGCGACCATTTGCGCGCTACTCGGCATGGAATGCGTCGTCTATATGGGCGAAGAGGACATGCGTCGCCAGGAGCTCAACGTCTATCGCATGCGCCTGCTTGGTGCAGAGGTGCGCGGCGTCCGCTCCGGTTCAAAGACGCTCAAAGACGCCATCAACGAAGCCATGCGCGACTGGGTCACCAACGTCCGCACCACGCACTACCTGCTCGGCAGCGTGCTCGGCGCGCATCCTTATCCCACCATGGTGCGCGACTTCCATCGCATCACGGGTGAAGAGATCCGGCGCCAGATCCTCGAGAAGGAAGGCCGGCTGCCTAACGCCATCATCGCCTGCGTCGGCGGCGGCTCGAACGCGATGGGCGCCTTCTACGATTTCGTGCGCGATCCGCAGGTGAAGCTAATCGGCGTCGAAGCGGGCGGCCGCTCCACCGCGCTCGGCGAGCACGCGGCTCGCTTCAGCGGAGGCGCACCCGGCGTGCTGCAGGGCACCTTCTCCTACGTCCTGCAGGACGAACACGGCCAAGTCGCGCTTACCCACTCTGTCTCTGCCGGACTCGACTACGCGTCGGTCGGCCCCGAGCACGCGGCCATGCACGACTCCGGCCGCGCCACCTACACTTCCGCCAGCGACCAGCAGGCGCTCGATGCGACCGTGATGCTCTCCCGCACCGAAGGTATCGTCCCAGCGCTGGAAAGCGCGCACGCTGTTGCAGAGGCGATCCGCCTCGCCCCAACTTCGCTGCCTGAGGACATCTTCGTCGTCAACGTCTCCGGCCGAGGCGACAAGGACATGGGCATCCTTGCGCGCGAATTAATGCTCAACGGCGCGGACGCGCATTAGCGGCTGCGATTCACTCCACGCCTTCACCCGCCAACGGGGGGCGCGCCGCCATCTCGCGCAGCCGCGCCAGGTCCCTCTGCACTCGCGCCCAGTCGTCCCTATGGCGCTTCGTTGAGATCGGCGCATCGGGCGCGGCATAGTAGTTCAGGATGTCCTGCTTCAGCCCGGGTGGCACCGGCTGATTCTGCTTCTCCGTGATCTCGCGCAGCAGCTTCGCATAGGTTCTGTCCGTCCGAGCATATGTGCCCGGCTTGGTCCAGTCCCCAGTGTCCAGGTCGCGATTCGGCAGTCGCAGCGGCACTCCGGGCAACAGCCGCAGCTCATCCAATCGCCTCTGATATAAGGTCAGGGTCCGCGCCAGGCTGCTGTAGTAGAGCTCTTCGGTCTGCTCGCGCGGCCCGCGGATCTTCAAAATCCTCACCACGCCGATCGGCGGCAGAATCCAGATCACTCCGGCGAGAACGTGCTGCACGATGCTGGGATCCCGATATGCGGTCGCCCACGCCGGCAGGTACGGCACATGTCGCAAATATGGCTGGATAGTTTCGAACGACTGAGGATCGCCCTTGGGAAACTTGCTGGCATGGAGGACGACCTCTGCCTTCGCGAATCCAGGGATGAAGTTTCGGATGGATGTACGATAGCTTCGGATGGAGGCCCGCCCGGTCTTCCCCATTACCTCGCTAAAGGTCAGGCCGTAGGTTTCGAAGAAGGCTTGCTCCAGCAAGCGCTGGGACACGCGCAGCCCGACGCGACGCTGATAGCTAGTCGGTGCAAATCGCCTCCGCGTAAGCTGGTCCACATCGAACGAGAACTCGGTCGCTACGTACTGGCGTGGCGCATCCTCGTAAGTCACGATCGGCCCGTATTTCTTCGCCAGCTTCGGATACTCAATCGCTGTCGCCGGGCTGATCGCATCCGCATGGCCGACGGAATCGCCAACATAGTGCGACAGCGCGCCCAGCGCAAAGGCATATTCGTTCACATTCTGCGCGTTGCGCAGCAGAGTATCGATGAAATCTCCGGTCCGCACATAATGCGTCAGATCGCTGAAGAACTGTCGGCTGAAGGGGTAATAGCCCGCATCTTGGATCGCGCAGCCGCCGTATGCATAGGCGTGCGCCTCATGCAGCTCTGCATCCGATGTATGTGGATAGCGGCTCAGCAGCAGCGGTCGGATCACATTTGTCCAGCTCAGGTCGATGATCGCCTGATGCGTCAGAACGGAGTATGCCGCGCCTTCCTTCGGTCCCGCCCAAAGCATCGATAGTAGAACCAACCATGCCGCTGCACGCGTCAGCCATGACCGTGTTGGGATCTCGCTGCGACCGGGTTCTCGCAGCCTCATCGGTTGACCTCCCGGTGTGCGATCTAGTACTGCGATGCGGCGCGGTTCTCCTCGGTCGTAAAATGGGCATTCATGCCCATCCATTTCTTTCGACGGCCCGGCCTCATCGTCTATCTTACCGTCGGCGACCCCGATCTCGCGACGACCCGCGCCATCGCGATCGCCGCTATCGACGCCGGCGCTGACGTTCTTGAACTGGGCGTGCCCTTCAGCGATCCGCTTGCCGATGGCCCGGTCATCGAGCGCGCCAGCCATCGCGCCGTCGCCAACGGCACCACGCTCGGCGATGTCCTCACGCTTGCGCGCGAGCTGCGCTCCGCCCGTCCGCAAACTGGGCTCATCATTTTCTCTTATCTCAACCCGATCCTCCGCTACGGACTCGAACGCTTCGCTACGGACGCGAAGGCCGCTGGAGTAGATGGTGTTCTCGCCACCGATCTCACCATTGAAGAAGCCGAGGGGCGTTATCTCGATGCCATGCGCGCCGCGAATCTTGCGCCTATATTTCTCGCGGCACCCACCAGCACCGACGACCGCCTCCAACGCATCGCCGCAATGTCCCAGGGCTTCGTCTACGCCATCTCACGCGTCGGGATCACCGGGACCCAGCAGACACTCGCCTCGGATGCCCGTGCGCTCGTCGAGCGCCTTCGTCGCTATACCAAGCTGCCCATCGCGCTTGGCTTCGGTGTTTCGAACGTCACGCACGTTGCCGCTGTAGGCGAGTTCGCCGATGCCGCCGTTATCGGCAGCGCCATCGTCGGGCTTATTGAAAAAACTACCCCACGGGATGCGGCAGCGGCCGTAGCACAATTCATTGACGGCTTGCGGCCGACCGCCACTGTTCCCACTACTCGATAGCTTTTGGAATGGCACACTCACCTCACATCAGCGAGGCTCACTTTGGACATAAGCGACTGGCGAACGAAAATTGATGCGCTTGACCTGCAGATCGTTGAACTGTTGAACCAGCGGGCCGAAGCTGCCCGATCCATTGGCATGCTCAAGGAAGCTACCGACGCGCCGGTGTACGAGCCTGGACGCGAAAAGGTCATCTTCGACAATGTCCGCTCGCATAATCGCGGACCGCTACCGGACAGCGAGCTGGTCTACATCTACCAGCGGGTGGTCGCTGTCATGCGCTGCCTGCAGCGCAATGAACTCGCCTCACAGCAGCCAGATTGTCCCTGAGGTCGCATCCCACCACATTGATGGACGATGTGATGCCCGATGCTAACGTGTTCGAGCACGCACTTTGGTGACAGGAGAGCCGGTCTACTGCATGTCTCTTTTTGACCTACTCTTCGGCCGTCCCCTCGCCAACTCAGAGCAGCGCGCGGAGCACATCGGGTCCGCGGCGGGGATCCCCATCTTTGGCCTGGATGCGCTCACCTCCGCGGCTTACGGGCCAGAAGCGGCTCTTGCGCTGCTCATTCCGCTCGGCCTTGCCGGTGTGCATTACATCATTCCCGTCTCGCTCGCCATCATCATTCTGCTGGTTATCGTCTTCTTCTCTTACCGCCAGACGATCGACGCTTATCCCAACGGCGGCGGCTCCTACACAGTCGCATCGGAGAATCTCGGCACCATTCCCAGCCTCCTTGCGGCGGCGGCTCTGATGATCGATTACGTCCTCACTGCCGCAGTCGGCATCTCCGCCGGCGTTGGCGCGCTCGTCTCCATCGATCCTGCGCGTCTCCAACAGCACACGCTCGGCATCTGCCTCGCCATCCTGCTCCTGCTCACCATAGTGAACCTCCGTGGTGTGCGCGAGACCGGCGTCGCTTTTCTCATCCCCACATATCTCTTCGTCGGCACGCTGCTGATTGTGATCTGTGTCGGCCTATTCAAAGGCGCCATCAGCGGAGGCCATCCCCATCCCGTGGTCGCGCCACCGCAGCTTCCCGCTGCCACTGCGGCAGTCTCGCTCTGGCTGCTCCTCAAGGTCTTCGCCAGCGGCTGTGCTGCGTTGACCGGCATCGAAGCGGTTTCCAATGGCGTCACCGCCTTCCGCGAGCCGCGCTGCCAGCATGCAAAGAAAACGCTGACCGTCATCATCTCCATCCTGATCGTGCTGCTCGCCGGCATTGCCGTTCTGTGCCACATTTACGGTATTGGCGCCGTCGATCCCGACTCATCGCACTACCAGAGCGTCATCTCCGAGCTCACAGCAGCCGTTATGGGCCGCGGCGTCTTCTACTACGTCACGATTGCCGGCATCCTGATCGCGCTCTCACTTTCCGCGAACACCGCCTTCGCCGATTTCCCGCGCTTGACGCGCGCCATCGCCAACAACAAGTATCTTCCCGGCGTCTTCATCATTCGCGGACGTCGACTGCTCTATTCGCACGGCATCTACGCGCTCTTCACCTTCACCGCCATTCTGCTCATCGTCTTCGGCGGCGTTACGGTAAGGCTTATTCCGCTTTATGCCATCGGTGCCTTCCTCGCCTTCACGCTCTCGCAGGCGGGCATGGTCGTACGCTGGCGGAGGGTCGGCGGTAAAGGCGCGCGAAGCCGCATTCTGGTCAACGGCCTCGGCGCTGTTGCCACCGGAATCACCGTGCTTGTTGTGCTTGTAGCGAAGTTTGCGGAAGGCGCGTGGATCACCGCCGTGCTGGTACCGCTGCTCATATTCCTGATGCTGCGCGTGAAGCGCCATTACAACCGTGTTGCCGCCGAGGTCGACAACCCCACGCCCATTTGCCTGGACGACATCAGTCCGCCCATCGTCCTGATTCCCATGGACCGCTGGAGCCGCATCGCGGAAAAAGGCATGCGCTTCGCGCTCACGCTCTCCGATGACATCCGCGCGCTTCATGTCCACACCGGCGACGATCAGGACATCAAGGACAAGGAGGATGAGCTCACGCCCATCTGGCAGCACATGGTCGTCGAGCCGCTCCAGGCGGCAAAACTGCCCATCCCCAAGCTCATCATCCTGCGCTCGCCTTATCGGTTTATCGTCACGCCGCTGGTCGAGCACATCCTGAAGGTCGAGGCGGAGAACCCGCATCGCCAGATCGCCGTCATGGTTCCCGAGTTGGTCGTCAGCCGCTGGTGGCAAAACCTGCTGCACAATCAGCGCGCGCAGGTGCTTAAGCTGCTGCTCCTGGTCAAGGGCAGCCAGCGAGTGCTGGTGATCAACATTCCGTGGTATCTGAACAAGCCCGCACCGAAGCGCATTGGGAAGCGAAGTCGCGCTACTGCGACGACCCACCCTCCGGGAGCAACGGCAGACTAACCCGCCGCGGCGCCGATTGGCCCGAGTCGAAGTGCTCCGTCAGCTTACCGTTCAGGAAGTAATAGCCCTTCTCCGTGCTCATCTGCGCGCTGCCGCGATCGATCGTTCCGGCAAAGCTCCACCATAGCCCGTGCACCTGCCGCGTAATGAATGTCAGTTGCGACGGGCTGACCGTGGTCCGCGCAAAAAAATAGGTGAGCGGTGCGCCGTGATCGGACTCGCCATCGCCCAAGCGCGTCAAATACCCCTGCAGCCGGACATCGTCGCCGTCGCCGTTCAGGATCATCTCGATAACTTCAGCCGTATTCGGACTCAGGGCATAGGAGCCCGATGCCTCATTGGGAAGATTCGAGCGCCCGGGTGGGAAGATGCCGCTCTCCGCGAGCGCCTGCTTTCGCCGCTGCAGGCGTGGCAACGGGAGCTGTTGCTGCGCGGGCGCGAAGATGGATGCAAACGTCAGCACAAGAAGCAGAGTCGCCGGTATGCGCATATGAATAACAACGCGCATGACAAAACGAAGTCGCGCTTCGCCGTGCGGCTCACTGGCTGGCCATGCTCTTCTTCCGCGCCGCCTCAAACTCATCGCCTACCTGCCAACCTTGCTCCGTCTTCGCCGCTGACGCAAGCCAGCCCAGATCAAAACCGAACTGCGCCATCCGCGCGTCGCCCCGGAAATCCATCTCCGGCTTATATTCGTCGCTTGGCTGATGGTACCGCTCCGCAGTGTACTGTTTCATCTGCTGCTCGCCCCAGCTCGGGTCATGCCCCGCAAAGAGCGTGCCCTGCCCAATCGAGAACGCCGGAATCCCGTAGCGCGCCAGCGAAAAGTGGTCCGAGCGATAGTAGTGGCCGGCGCCTGGGAACTGGTCCGGCTGAATCGCCAGATTAAAGTCTTTCGCGGTGGCGGCTACCGTCGGATAAAACGTAGTCCGCTCCGCACCCGACACTTCCGTCGATGTTGGCACGCCAATCGGCAGCAGCATGTCGTAGTTCAGATCGAGCGTCAGGTCCTTGTCCGAGACCGGCGGATGCATCCCCAGGTACTCTGAGCCCAGCAGCCCCTGCTCTTCCGCAGTTACAGCGGCAAAGTACACGCGATGCGGTGGTGGCGTGCCCGCCTTCGCGGCATCAGCGTACGCGCGCGCCAGCTCCAGCAGAATGCCGCAGCCCGTCGCGTTGTCAGCCGCGCCGTTGTATATGTTGTCGCCGGTCGCATTCTTGTCCATGCCCAGGTGATCGAAATGCGCCGTGTACAACACCGACTGCTCCGGCCCGGCGCCCTTGGCCGCCACCATCCCCACCACATTCTCAGAATCGAAGGAGCGCTTCTCACTCACGATGTGAGCCTTTAACCGCCACGTCGTTTCGCGCGACACAAAATGCTTCCCAGCCTCCTCGATCACATCGTCGATGTCATACCCCGCCACCTGCGCGATCTTGCGGGCAACGTCGTGCTGGATCCACGCTGCCGCCTCGAGTCGCGCATTGGGATCTCCTACCAAATAACTCTTCTCGCCCGACCACGAGCTCCGCACTACCTGCCACGGATAACTCGCGAGATCCTCGCGATGAATAATGAGCGCGCCAATCGCACCCTGGCGCGCCGCTTCCTCGTACTTGTACGTCCAGCGGCCGTAGTACGTCAGCGCTGAACCTTTGAAAAATCCTGCATCCTCCGATGGCGGCTCGTTCACGATCAGCAGCACCACCTTGCCCCGTACATCCACGCCTTTGTAATCATTCCAGTTGTATTCAGGCGCGTTGATGCCGTAGCCCACAAACACAATTGGCGCGTCAATGTCAGCAACCGCCGCTCCTGTTTGGTTGTTGGTTACGAAGTCGGCGCCATATTTCAAAGTCAACGGCTCGCC
>JBJMGC010000123.1:0-3818 GCA_045808105.1 Acidobacteriaceae bacterium
AATGGGGTGATGACTGGCATCCGCACCGGTGTTCGTATGGACAAGTGGCTCTGGGCTGCGCGCTTCTTCAAGACCCGCGCGCTGGCCGCTCGCGCCTGCGAGCTCGGCCGCATTGTGTCGAACGGAAACGAGGCGAAGCCGTCACGCGAAGTCCACGTAAGCGATCGCCTGCACATCCGCACAGAAGCAGGAGACTTCCATGTGGAGGTGCGCGGGATCAGCGAAATTCGCGGACCGGCGGCGGTCGCGCAAGCGCTTTATCACGAGACGGACGAAAGCCGCGAGCTTCGCCAGAAGCTGGCTGACGAACGGCGGGCCGCAATGCAGCAGGGCCTGATCCGCGAGGGCAAGCCGTCGCGCCGCGATCGCCAGGAGCTGAACCGCATGCGCGGACGCTCCTGAAAACGCGCTTCTAAGTAGCCGTTGCGATATGCTGCCGGAATGATGATCCGTGCAGCTCGGCCCGGCGACATTCCGCATGGCGATATTCCAGACATTGTCGCCATCGAGCAGATCCCGGAATTTCGCAGCTACATCGGCTCCTGGACCGCGGAGCAGCATCGCCGCGCGATGGCTGATCCGGACACCGAGTACTTTGTTGCATCCGGCGAAGATGGCACGGCTGAAGGCTTTGCGATTCTGCAGGGAATCCAGTCCGAGCACCACTCGATTCATCTCAAGCGCATCGCTGTCCGCAGGCCGAACCGCGGTATCGGCAGGCTTCTGCTGGATCATACGTTGTCGCGTGCCTTCGAGCATCATCGTGCGCACCGGTTTTGGCTGGATGTCTTCGAGACCAACCAACGCGCGCGCCGCGTGTACGAGGCATACGGTTTTCGCTACGACGGCGTGATGCGCGAGGCGATCCTGCTCGATGGCGAATACCACACGTTTGCGCTCATGTCGCTGCTCGACCGCGAATACACGGCTAGTCAACAGCGTGGCGCGGAAGAGGTTACCTCCACCGTTCGCTCCTGAGGCCTCATACTTTCCCGCGCTTCTGCCGATAAACAGGCTGGCAGCGGTTCCCGCGCCCATCTCTTTCGAGCGGAGTCTTCGCGTGTTCGCCATCCTTGGAATTCTTGTCGTCTTCGGTGCTGTACTGGGTGGCTACCTTATGGAAAAGGGCAACCTGCTGGTGCTGGTGCAACCGGCGGAGTTGCTCATCATCGGCGGTGCTGCCCTGGGCACGCTGCTCATTGCCAATCCGATGCACATCCTGAAAGGCATCGCCTCCGGCGTGGGCGCGGCCTTCGGATCCTCGCGTCACGGCAAGACCCGCTATCTCGAGACGCTGCGCATGATGTTTGGCGTGCTCACCAAAGCGCGACGCGAGGGGAACCTGGCCATCGAGCAGGATATCGAGGTGCCGCAGGAGAGCAAGCTCTTTGCGGAGTTTCCGGCATTTCTCAAGGATCACCACACTCGCGATTTTGTCTGCGACACGCTACGAATGATGATCACGGGAGGCGTCGAGGCCTTTGACATCGACCAGATGATGGAGCTGGACATGGAAGTGCAGCACCATGACGCGAACCTACCCATCTCTGCATTGACTACGGTTGCAGATGCCCTTCCCGGCCTGGGCATCGTCGCTGCTGTGCTCGGTGTCGTTATCACCATGGGCGCGCTGGGCGGCCCGCCGGCAGAGATTGGTCACAAAGTCGCATCTGCGCTGGTGGGCACCTTCCTCGGAATCCTGCTTTGTTACGGATTGGTCGGCCCGATCGGCGCAAAGATGTCGAAGTCCGCCGATGAGGAGCGCTGCTTCACCCACATGCTGCGCGTCCTCATGCTCTCTGCCATCAAAGGCACCCCTCCGCAGATCGCAATTGAAATCGGCCGCCGCGCCATTCCACTACACGTGCGGCCCACCTTCGCCGAGGTGGATCAGGTCTGCCGCGGCGGCGGTGTACCTGCTGCACCGGCGGAGGGTGACGAAGGGAAGGCCGCATGACCACGCAGCCGCTCACTCCGCCTCGCCCCATCATCGTCGTGCGCAAACGCGTGCCGCACATTGCGCATCACGGTGGCGCGTGGAAGGTCGCCTATGCCGATTTTGTCACTGCGATGATGGCACTCTTCATTGTGCTCTGGCTCATGAACTCGAGCGACCACATGCGCAAGGCCATCGCGGGCTACTTCAACGATCCTCGCGGCAGCTCCAGCACGACCGGCACGGATCGCGCGGGAGCGGCAGATGCTGTCGCGCTCTCCCGCAACGATCTGCGCGACTTGAAAGCGCGGCTGGAACAGCAGGTCACCAGCAATCCAGCGTTGGTGAAGCTCAAGAAGCAGATCGAGATCACGATCACCCCCGAAGGCCTTCGCATCGAACTCATCGAATCGCGCGACGGGACTTTCTTTGAGACCGGCAGCGCGACATTGAATGACAATGGCCGGACGACGCTCGCGCTGCTGGCGCATCAGCTAGTGCAGGTGCCGAACTTCATCTCGGTTGAAGGCCACACCGACGCCCGCGCCTATGCTGATGCGAACGGCTATGGCAATTGGGAACTCTCCGCTGATCGCGCAAATGCAGCGCGCCGCTTGATGGAGCACGCCGGCTTGCGCAGCGGGCAGATCTCTCAGGTCCGCGGCTTTGCCGATCGGCAGCTTCGCGTGCCTAGCGATCCGCTCGATCCTTCGAACCGCCGCATCTCAGTCATCGTTCATTATCTGTCGCAGGCGCCAGCACTCGAAAATAAGGGCAGCGCAGCGACTGCGCAGCAGGACGCAGCTGGCGGGCCGGCGTAAAACTCTCTGCGGCGTGCGAAGTCTACTTGCTGCCCTTGGCGGATGCGCCTGTCTGACGGGTGAGCTGGATGCCTTCCAAGATCACCGGTTGATCGCTCGCGTTCTCAACCGCCAGCGTGGCCGAGCCATTCGCAGTCACCTGTACGCATGAGGCACATGCGGCGCTCGCCGGTTCAGCGTGCACCGTGAGCTGCGTTGATCCTGTTCCATGCGGCACGGCGGCCCAGCTTCCAGCGCCAAGCGGGATCGCAGAAAACTGCGCTCCGCCGTGCGGCGCAATCACCAACTGCGCCTTGCCTTCGATCAACCGCACAGCGTTGGCGTCATTTACCGTTGCCAGGTACGCGGGCACCCATTCCTGATCGGCAGAGCTTTGGATGCCGAGCTTGCCATCAATGCGGCGAATATAGAGACCTGCGCGAATCGGATCTGGCGGACCTGCGTCGATGTGGATGAGCTCGTAATGGGTTGCAAATCGCGGATCGTTCGCCAGTTGCACGTCGGCAGGGAAGTCGATTTTGCCCTGGTAATCCGAAAGCAGGAGCAGGTCGGGCTTGTGATCCAGCACGTACTTTCCGTCGCCCAACTCGTGACCGACCCAACCCTCACCGCGGCCCGCGATCGGATGCCGCGCAATGTGATAGTCATTCAGGCCCAACGGATCGATGGCTTCCATCTGCGCAAAATACGGCACCACGCCGGCGGCATCTGAGACGAGCAGAGGATTCTTGGCGCCAAACGCTGTATGGAGGAACAAGCCGATCTGCTTGCCCTGGCCTTCCCAGGTTTCGAGCGGTGCGAACAAATCGGAGGTGAGCACCAACAGCGTGAGGAGCAGAAAGATTGCGACGCGCACACGGGAGAAGTGGAACGGCGCGCTCAGCGTGAGCAGTCCGCAGCCCGCCACCAGGAAACCCATCAACGCCATCGCGGGAACGAAATGCCGGTAGGACGGAAAGATATCTCCGCCGACGACCAGAATGTAAAGCAGCCAGCCGACGGACACGGTGCCCAACAGGATCACCTGCCGCCGCTTTCCGGCAATCGATAGAGCAGCGCAA
>JBJMGC010000124.1:0-4624 GCA_045808105.1 Acidobacteriaceae bacterium
GCGAGGAGCATGTGGTGGTGATCGCATCGCTTTTTGAGCGACGCGCCGCCGGGCTCTACCACAACACGGCGGTGACGATCGAAGCCGATGGCACACTCGCGGGCATGTATCGCAAGATGCACATCCCCGACGATCCGCTTTATTACGAAAAGTTCTACTTCACGCCAGGAGATCTTGGCTTCCGCGCGCAGGAGACGTCGCTCGGCCGTGTGGGCACGCTGGTGTGCTGGGACCAGTGGTATCCCGAGGGCGCGCGCATCACCGCGCTGCAGGGGGCAAATGTACTGTTCTTTCCGACGGCCATTGGCTGGCACCCCGCGGAGAAGGAAGAACACGGCACGGCCCAGTATGAGGCGTGGCAGATCATCCAGCGCGCGCATGCGATCGCCAACGGCGTCTACGTGGGCGCGGTGAACCGTGTGGGCTGGGAGAATGGCGACGTGCGCGGCAACCGTGTCGAAGGGCCGGGCCTCGAGTTCTGGGGAGGCTCGTTCATCGCTGATCCGTTCGGCCGCATCATCGCCAAAGCGCCGCACGACTGCGAGGACATTTTGATTGCAGAGATCGATCCGACGGCGCTCGAGGAACAGCGTCGTCACTGGCCTTTCCTGCGCGATCGGCGCATCGATGCATACGCGCCCATCGTGCAGCGGTTTCTGGATCCACCGCTCAGCTCTAAAGTGGATGTGAAGTGAGCGCGGCACTCGAAATACAGAATGCGATGCCTCGTGCGCTGGGCTATCGGATGCCCGCGGAGTGGGAGCAGCACACCGCGACGTGGATCGCGTGGCCGCATAACGCCAGTGACTGGCCGGGACGCTTCCAGCCGATTCCGTGGGTGTACGCCGAAATCGTCCGGCAACTCGCGGCGGCGGAGCAGGTGCACATCCTGGTGCAGAACGCAGATGCGGAGAAGCGTGCGCGCGGCGTGCTGAAGCGCGCGCAGGTGCACACTGCGCAGGTGCATTTCCACCAGTGGCCGACCAATCGGGTGTGGACGCGCGACTCGGGTCCGATTTTTGTCAAGAAAGATGGCGGCGTTGCCATCACGAATTGGAAGTTCAATGCGTGGGCGAAATATCCCGACTGGGAGTCGGACAATGCGCTGCCCGGCCAGGTGGCGGAACTGCTGCAACTACCATCGTTCACGCCTACGATCACGCTTGCGGACGGCACGCGACACGAGCTGGTGCTGGAAGGCGGCAGCATCGACATCAACGGTAACGGCGTGCTTCTGACCACCGAGGAATGCCTGCTGAGCACGATGCAGCAGCGCAATCCGGGCGTGAGCCGCGAGCAGCTGGAGCAGGCCTTCCATGACTATCTGGGCATCGACCAGGTGCTGTGGATGAACCGCGGCATTGCAGGCGACGACACGCATGGCCACGTCGATGACATCACCCGCTTTGTGGACCGCAACACAATCGTCACCGCGGTAGAGGCGGATTGGGCAGACGATAATCACGGGCCGCTGGCCGAGAATCTTGACCGGCTGCGCACCGCGCGCAATCGCGACGGCCAACCGTTTCGTATTGTCGAATTGCCGCTTCCCTCGCCCGTGATCTTCGAAGGACAACGCCTGCCGGCGAGCTACGCGAATTTCTATATCGCGAACGGTCTGGTGCTGGTCCCTACCTTCAACGACGCGAACGACCGCCATGCACTGAACACGCTGGCAGAGGTGTTTCCGCGACATCGCATTGTGGGCATCCATTGCTTGGACTTCATCTGGGGACTCGGCGCGCTGCACTGCATGACGCAGCAGCAGCCGGCGGTCTGAGGCTATGACAGACCTTGAACTGATGCGGTCGGCCCTGGACGAGGCGCGTGCTGCGGAGGCTGCGGGAGAGGTTCCCGTCGGTGCGATCGTTCTGTTCGATGGCAGAATCATCGCGCGTGGACAGAATCGAGTGCTGCGCGACAACGACCCTACAGCCCACGCCGAGATTGTCGCGCTGCGCGCAGCCGCGCATGCGATCGGCAACTACCGCCTTGCCGGATGCACGCTAGTATCGACGCTTGAACCGTGTGCCATGTGCGCGGGGGCGATGATCCACGCGCGCATCGACCGGCTGGTGTATTCCGCGGATGACCCCAAGGCCGGGGCGGCTGGGTCGGTGCTCACGGTCCTGAACCATCCCACGCTGAATCACCAGATGGTGGTCGAGCGCGGGTTGCTGGCAGAGGAAAGTGGCCTGGTGTTACGAGAGTTCTTCCAGCGTCGCCGGTCGTGACGTGCGACCCAGCCAACCCTCATTCCCAAACATTTCATCCACCAAGTATCATGCCGGGCATGCAGGTCATCGTCTACTCCGCCGTCTGGTGCCGCGATTGCCGCGAGGCAAAGCGCTTTCTGGATGAACACCAGATTCCCTATACCGAGATTGATATTGAGCGGGTGCCCGGCGCGGCTGAAGAAGTGATGCGCCACGTGGGCAAGCGCGCTATCCCGCAGTTCGTCATTGACGGCAAGTGGGTGCAGCCCTATCGGCCCGGTTTTGGCTTCTTGTACCAGGAGATGTGCGAACTGCTGGGCGTCGGAGTCTAGGCGGCACGCTCAGCCCTCACGCGACGGTGGTTACATCGCCGTCAGCGGGTCCCGGATCGTTCAGGATGGCCCGCGCGTCGGCTTCCTCCGCTGCGCTCACCTGCAGCAGCACACCATCCAGCCCATTGCCGTAGAGCAGGCCCGCGTTCTCGCCAGCGAGGAAGCAGCGGATGCCCGCCGAATCCAGCCGCCCTTTGGCTAGCTCCGCCTGCAGCATGTCCCTGAATCGCTCGATCGTGACCATCTCCTCGCCCGACTGTTGCGGCTGTTCTGTCATTGTTCCCCCTGTGCGTTGATAGGATGCACGCCAGGTCTTGAGGATTTCCCCAGCGGTACGCCTGCAGGAATACTGTGGCCGCGGGCTTCCGTCAAGAGAATCCGCTCTGCTTAGAAACTCCGGATGGGACAGCCTGAGGGGAAATCCACCATAGAATAGGAGGTTGCCCTCCGCAATGACAGGGGGAGCAGGGAGACACTGGCTTGATCGCACGCTATACGCGGCCCGGCATGGGCGCCATCTGGACCGACGAAAACAAGTACCGCATGTGGCTGAAGGTGGAAACGGCAGCTTCTGAGACGCTGGCGGAAGACGGCATCGTGCCCATGGAGGCAGCGGCGGCTATTCGCGACAAGGGCGATTTCGATCTGAAGCGGATCCGGGAGATCGAAGCAGAGGTGAAGCACGATGTCATCGCCTTCACTACGGCGGTCGCGGAGAAGATCGGCCCTCAGGCGCGCTGGCTGCACTACGGACTCACTTCGAACGACGTGGTGGATACGGCGCAGGCGCTGCAGGTGAAGGCGGCTTCGGGATTGCTGCGCGAAGGCATACTCGGGCTGCGGGAGGTACTGAAGCGGCGCGCGCTCGAGTTCCAGCACACGCCGATCATCGGCCGCACGCACGGAGTGCACGCGGAGCCGACCACATTTGGACTGAAGCTGCTGAACTGGTACGCGGAGATCGAGCGCGACCTGGCGCGCTTCGATGCAGCGGCGGAAGAGATGCGCGTCGGCAAGCTCTCCGGCGCGGTGGGCACGTTTGGTCATTTGAAGCCGGAGCACGAGATACGCATCTGCGAGCGGCTGGGATTGAAACCGGCGCCGGTGGCCACGCAGGTGATCCAGCGCGACCGGCATGCGCATTACATCTCCACACTGGCGGTGCTGACTGCGACGCTGGACAAGATCGCGACCGAGATCCGGCACCTGCAGCGGACCGAGGTACGCGAGGCCGAGGAGTTTTTCTCCGAGAAGCAAAAGGGCTCGAGCGCGATGCCGCACAAGCGCAATCCCATCACCTGCGAGCAGATCAGCGGACTGGCGCGCGTGGTGCGCGCGAATACGCAGGCGGCCTACGAAAACGTCGCGCTCTGGCATGAACGCGATATCTCACACTCGTCGGTGGAGCGCGTTATCTTTCCGGACTCTACCATCCTGGCGGATTATCTGCTGGCGAAGACGACATCGGTCATCGACAAGCTGCTGGTCTATCCGAAGCGGATGCTGCGCAATCTGGAGAGCACGGGCGGTCTGATTTTTTCCGGGCAGTTGCTGCTCGACCTGGCGGAATCTGGCATGTCGCGCGAGGATGCGTACCGGCTGGTCCAGTCGCATGCGATGCGGGCGTGGCGTGAGGAGCTGGTCTTCCGCGATCTGGTTGCGACAGATCCGGAGATCACGTCACGGCTCTCGCAGGAGAAGCTGGTGCGCACCTTTGACCTGCAGCGGCAGTTGCGGAATGTGGACGCGATCTTTGCCCGCGTGCTGCAGCATGAGGCTGTGCCTGCATGAATGTCACCGTCGCGGTGACAGGAGCGAGCGGCGCGTTACTGGCCCAGCAGCTTCTGCGTTCACTGGAGGCGGATGCGCGGGTTTCTGGAGTTGATTTCATTGTTTCCGAGGGCGCGCTACGCGTGATCGCAGAGGAGCTGCGGCTCTCCGGCCGGAACGATCTGGTGGAAAAGCTGCTGGGCGGTACGCCAAAGAAAACCCGAACGCATGCCGAGCAGGACATCGGTGCCTCGATTGCAAGCGGCAGCTATCCATCGGCAGGGATGATCGTGCTTCCCTGCTCCA
>JBJMGC010000125.1:0-8450 GCA_045808105.1 Acidobacteriaceae bacterium
GAAGCCATCGAAAGAATTGAAGGACGAGCTACGCGCGTGGGTTGCAAAAGAGATTGGCGCGCTGGCGCGGCCGGACGATATTCGCTTTACGGATGCGTTGCCTAAGACGCGCAGCGGCAAGATCATGCGACGTCTGCTGCGCGAACTGGCAGCGGGTGCTGGAGAAATCAAAGGAGACACGACGACGCTCGAAGACCTGCAGGTCATCGCTCGTTTGAGGGAAAAAGATGACGAGTGAGAGCGGTCATCCGTGAACAGAATGGATCGTAGAGAGATATTGAAGTGGGCCGGTAGTAGTGTGGCGCTTGCCGGCGCTCCCGTTCTTGCTGTAGCCGGACCAGCGCACCCTGCCGCCTCTTCTCAATCCTTCTTTGACGTTCGCCGTTATGGCGCGAGTGGTGACGGGAAGACGCTCGACACGAAGGCCATCCAGAGCGCGATTGACGCCGCGGAGCGTGCCGGTGGCGGAACGGTACTGTTTCCCGCGGGCACATACGCAAGCTATTCGATCCGACTGAAGAGCAATGTGGCGCTCTATCTCGATCAAGGCGCGACCCTGCTGGCTGCATCTGTTCCGCTGGATGGAACAACCAGCGGCGGCTACGACGCGGCGGAGCCGCAGGGTGCGTGGGAGCCGTACCAGGATTATGGTCACAATCACTGGCACAATAGCCTGCTATGGGGTGAGAATCTCCACGATGTGTCGATCCTCGGCCCAGGCCGCATCTGGGGCAAAGGGCTGAGCCGCGGACACCAGCATGACACCGATCGGCCCCCGGACTCCAGCAAGCCGGGAGTGGGCAACAAGTCGATCGCGCTCAAGCTTTGCCGCAATGTGACGCTGCGCGACTTCCAGATTCTCGAGGGCGGCTGGTTCGGCATTCTTGCCACTGGCGTCGACAACCTGACCATCGACAATCTGCGCATCGATACCAACCGCGACGGCATGGATATCGACTGCTGCCGCAACGTGCGGGTTGCGAACTGCACGGTGAACTCGCCCTACGACGATGGGATCTGTCCGAAGAGCTCCTTTGCGCTCGGGTATGCGCGCTCGACCGAGAACGTCACCATCAGCAACTGCTTCGTAACTGGCAATTACCAGATCGGCTCGGTGCTGGATGGCACCTGGAAGCCGATGCCCGCGGCCTTCACCGGTCGCGCTACGGGGCGCATCAAGTGCGGCACGGAGTCCAATGGCGGCTTCCGCAACATCACGATCTCGAACTGCGTCTTCGATAGCTGTCGCGGCTTCGCACTCGAGACGGCGGACGGCGCGATCGTGGAAGACATCGTCTTCAGCAACATCGCGATGCGCAATATCACCCAGGCGCCGATCTTCCTCTTTCTGGGCTCGCGTATGCGAGGGCCGAAGGATGCTGCCATTGGAACGCTACGGCGCGTGCTGCTCTCGAACATTGTGAGCTCACATGCAGGGCAGTTGCCCAGCCTGATGATCGGCATCGTTGGTCATCCGATTGAAGACGTGAAGATCAGCGATGTGTACCTGCATCAGCAAGGTGGCGCGGGCGCGGCCATGGCTGCCATCCAGCCGCCTGTCAAAGAAAACGCCTATCCCGATCCGGGGATTTACGGCGATCTGCCCGCGACCGGTTTTTATCTTCGCCATGTGCGCAATCTGGAAGTGAGCAACGTCGAGGTCGCGACCGAAGCCGCAGACGCGCGTGCCGCCTTTTGCCTGCAGGATGTGGGGGACGCCGACTTCTTTCGCGTGCGCGTGCCGAGTGGGTCTACCGCATTCGAACTTCGCGCGGTGAAAAGCTTCCGCAGCTTTGGCAGCCTCTCTGCGCCGGATTCTCGCCTGGAGACGGCGGAGAATCGCAAGCTTTAATCGCTCGTAAGTGCGGCAGAAGCGAACGCACGTGAGCTCACAGATCAGCAGTCGGATTTCGCTCTTACCAAAGTCCTTTCCAGTAATGACAATCGTATGACAATGGTGTGACAACTTTCTTCGACCCCTCAGCCTAGAGTGTCGGGCGGCACTAATGGTCTTTACCTGATAACACCGCCTTTCCTTTTTCATTTTCCTACCAGGGGGTAATCCAACTTCGACCACTCAAGGAGGGTCGTCCATGATCAGTCAAAGGCAATTCCCTGCGCGGCGGCTAAATGTTGCAGCGCTGCTCGTCCTATTGTGCATCGCCGTGCCTTTCGCCTTGGCGCAAGACAGCGAAGATACTGCAATCAATGTGTCTTCTGCAGCCAGAGCGGGATATACCTATTCGAATTTCCGTTATCACATCCTTCCAGCGAATACGGCCGCTGGAAGGACAGCTCTGTCGGCCGGCCGTATCGGAGCGGCTGTTCCGAATCTTGAGGCGCAAGCTGCGATTGCCACGGTACCTTCTCCGGGCTTCTATCCAAGCGATCTAGATTACTTCGGTGGACCCGTCGTTACGAACCTGCTCTCGCATCCTATCTACATAAATGCGAGCAGCTGTGGTGGTGTCGCGAATTGTTGGGGCAATCCCGAACGATTCCTGAACGACCTTGGATTGAGCACGTTCATCCATCTGACCGATCAGTACACGAAGACTTCGGGTCGCTATCGGCTCGGCCAGCATGTTTTCGCTAGCATGATGATGTTCACGAATACGGTTGGGCAAAGCGAGCTGCTGGGCGCGGTGCATGACGCCGCAGCGGCATTGGGGACGCCGGGTGGTCATGGCAATGAATTCCATGTGTTCCTGCCGAAGGGTGTGGATACCTGCTTTGACCAGACCTCCATTTGTTATTCGCCAGTTAATCCGGCTTCGTTCGTCTTCTGTGCATACCACGGCAGTGTCACGTTCAGCGATATCGGGCATGTGCTCTTCAGCATCGAGCCGTACCAGAACGTGAGGGGATGCCAAGCGGGTCCGCCGAATCCCCACTCAATTCTTGTTGACTCTACCAACTCGGTACTTTCGCACGAGCTAATCGAAACCATCACCGATCCCGATGGCAACGCATGGATCGCTAACAACTCGCTCATAGTCTCCGGGGCGGAGATAGGAGATCTTTGCGAGAGGGCTCTGCCAAATAAACCGTTCTTCGATGATCCCATCCTGCTCCTCAATGGGCGTAAGTACCAGCTACAGTTGGAATACTCGAACCGGTTCCATGCGTGCTCTCCGCAGTAACGGTGCGATGCTTGCCTGCCAGGAGTTCCACCAGTACTGGCGGGCTCCTGGTCAACTCATTTTTTAACGCGAAGTGAAGAGATGCCTGAATTATCCGGCAGCGATGCGTGCTGATAGTCCGGATAGCGCATACAGCCAGATCACGAGCGAGAGGATGGAGGCTAGAGTTGTCATCGTGACAGTGGACGCTACCATCATTTCCTCGCAGCGATACTCTCCCGCAAGAATGTAGGCTGTCTTGGCCGTGGGCACCGCGGCACAGATGACGGCCGCAATGGTGTAGAGGGGATCGAGCCCCAAGCACAGGCACAATCCGTACACGATGAGAGGCATGATGACGAGCTTGACTGCCGATAGCAGCGACGCTCGCCCCATATTGGCGCGCAATCCGCCAATCGACAGGCCCAGTCCGATGGCGAACAGAGCACAAGGCGTGAGCGCATCCGCCATGATGCCCAGATAAGCGGTGACCGGCCCGGGCATGCGAAGACCGAGGACCGACAGAAGCATGCCGATCAGAGTTGATATGACAAGCGGGTTCAGCACGACGTGCCTCAGCGTGACCATTGCAGGCGTGCGTGCGCCATGCGCATCCCGCTGACCAAGTTCGAGCAGGATCACGGCGATTGGAAACATCACAACGGCCACGAATACCGTGGCGATCGCCGCCGGCAACACGGCGCGCGGGCCATAGATCGCCTCGAGGACGGGCAAGGCGACGAAGCCGGTATTGGTCATCGAAGCCGTCATGCCATGCATGGTTCGGCTTGCGATACTTCGGGAAGCACGAAGGCTCATGATGCCGAAGACGAGGATGAAGCAGAGGAGGGAGCCACCGCCAAAGGCAACAAGAAAGCGCCAATTGATCAGCGACCGGCTTGGCTCCTGCGCGATGGTGACGATCAGCAATGCGGGCATTGCGATGTTGTAGGCGAAGTGAATCAGTGCGTCAGACAACGTCCGCGACAGATAGCCGGTATAGCCGACAATCCAGCCACTTAGGATCACTGCAAAGACAGGTAGGATTAGGTCAGCGATCCGCACCGAGGATGTCTCAAATTGCCGCTCTACAGTTGCATGGAGAGTCAGGTGCCGTCAATAACATTAGGAGCCGGCGATTAGGAAGTTGAACCAGTCTTAGTTGCGCTCCGCAGAGCGGAAACTCAATTCATCGAGCGCGGCATAGTAAAGGTAAAGACGCTGCCCTGGCCGGGCGTCGAATGCACGCTGATGCGGCCGCCGTGCTGCTCCACGATCGCGCGGCAGATGGCGAGCCCCAAACCGGTGCCGCCCATCGCGCGCGAATCCGACGCGTCGACCTGCTGGAAGCGCTCGAAGATGATTTCAAGCTTCTCCGGCGGGATACCGCGTCCGTGATCTTCCACTTCAAACGTGACTTCGTTGTCACCGGTCGCGGTTGCGGTCATGCGGACCTCGCCGCCCGGATTTGAGAACTTCACTGCATTGCTGATGAGGTTGGTCAGCGTTTGGAGTGTGCGGTCCACATCCACCATCACATCGACTGGCTGGGCGTCGATGCGGAAGCTGATGTTGTTGTGCGCGGCAGCGGTGTGCTGCAGGTCTGCCGCGCGGCGCAGCAAGTCCACGGCGTTCGCCTTCTCGCGATGCAGCGGCAGACGGCCGGAACCGATCCGCTCGAAGTCCAGAATATCGTTCACCAGGCGGACGAGGCGATCGCAGTTGCCGATGGCCACGTCGAGCATCTGGGCCAGCTTCTCCGGCCGCTTCTCCAGCACCCCGCCCGCGATCAGGCCAAGCGCCGCGCGCAGTGATGTCAGCGGCGTGCGCAGCTCATGGCTCACCGTGGAGATGAATTCGTCCTTCATGCGATCGAGGCGCCGGCGTTCGGAAACATCCGCGAACGCGACCACGGTGCCGGTCACGATTCCATCGTGAACCAGCTGGCGCGCAACGTATTCCACCGGGAACGATGTTCCGTCCTTGCGCCAGAAGACTTCGTTGTTCACGCGCACCGGTTCTTCGGAGTGGAGCGCTGCCTGAATGGGGCAATCCTCGTAGGGGTAGGGGCTGCCGTCGGCTTTCGAATGGTGCACCAGGTCATGCGTGTTCTTGCCGAGGATCTCCTCCACGGTGTACCCAAACATGCTGGCTCCGGCATCGTTGCAGAAGGTGAGATTGCCGCGGGTATCGAGTCCCCAGATGCCATCACCCACCGATGCGAGAATCGATTCGCGCTGCCGCATCAAAGTGTGCAGCTTCTCCTCGGCGTCGGTCTGCTCGGTGATGTCGATGCCGTGGCTCAGCACGATCGGCTCCGTGCCGGGGAGTTGCAGCAGCTTGTTGCGATAGGCGACGACCGCCGACTGCCCATTCGGCCGCTTGAAATAGAAGAGCCCCTGGTGTTCGTGCTGCTCGTTGAGCGCGCTGACGTACTGCTCGTAATCGCGTCTGTGATCGTCCGCGATGTAATCGAACAGCGGCGTGCCGACGATCTCTTCAGGGGTGTGGCCAAGGATGGCTGCGGCATGCGAGTTGATCGACTGGATGTTGCCGTCGAGATCGTGGGTGCAGATGATGCCGAGTGAGCCTTCGACGAGTTGGCGATAGCGCGCTTCGCTGGTGCGCAGGCGATCGAGCTCCTGGCGCTGCTCGGTGACGTCGATGCCGGTGGTGATAACGAAGTTGATGTCGCCCTGCGGATCGTTGAGCGAGCTCGCGGTCCAGGCGATGCGGCGCATTCCGCCGTCGCGGGTGCGCCAGTGCATCTCGTAGCTGCCATCGAGCTTGCCGGCGCGCGCCTGCTCAAACATGCGCATTGCATGATCGCGTTCCTCGGCAGGGAAGAGCTCCTCCGGAAAAGAACGGCCGACGAGCTCGGCGAAGCTGAATCCGCTCACCGTCTCGCAGGCGCGGTTGAAGCGCACGATACGGCCCGCAGTGTCGAGCACCAGCACGAGTGCGTGGATCGAATCGAGCACCGAGGTGACGAAGTTGCGTTCGACCGTGAGTGCCCGCTCGATGCGCTGGCGTGAGCGCACCACGCGGTCCTGCTGGTTGGTCTTAACGTAGAGCTCGAGGCGCGTGATGATCTGGCGTGCCAGCACTTCCAGCGTGCGGCCATGCTCGCGCGTGAACATGTTGGGCTCGGGCGAGCACACAGCGAGCGTGCCCAGCACGGCGCCATTCGGCGCAAAGATCGGCGCTGCGGCATACGAGCGGCAGTAGGTTGTCGCGGCCAGCGGCACACCCGATGGCGCAAAGCGATAGTCCTGCGCTGCGTCATCAATGACCATCGCATTCGGCTCGAGGATGGTGTACTGGCAGGCGGAAGTGGCGCGCGGCTGCTGGCGGCTCAGAAAGCCGATGCGCGATTTGAACCAGACACGGCTGGCATCAATGAACGAGATGAAGGCGTAGGGTGCACGACAGAAGCTTGCTGCAAGGCGAGTGATCTCATCCAGTGCCGGGTCGGGCAATGTGTCGAGTACTTCGTACTGCGCGAGAGATTTGAGCCTCTCGGCTTCATCTCTTTGCATCATGGTAGGACTGGCAATCTGCATGGATGAGGAGGAAGAATCGCCTGCAAGCATTGTTTCAAAGCGCCGGGTGTGAGCCACTGCCACAATTGGTGCAGACCGGCGGCAAAGCGGTCAAAGTCCGTTACTTGCGTGATTCTCCTTTCGGGTAGGGTGGACTGCGTAGAACGTATTCGCACAATGAGCCCGACACCGCTCCCCACGCTGCTGCCGCACTGCTGCTTAGGCGCGCTTTCGGCAACAAAGCGACGCCACTCCAGTCCGCTGATGAGGTGAGGGGATCTGCCCAGGGGGGGTTGGCCCATCCTAGCGAACCAGGGCCGGTGGATTTCAGGGAATCTTTGAGCGCTCCCCAAACTGCTGCCCTGCCGGCTTATGAGGGGATGCCGACGGATCTTGCTCAGCCTGCAAGAGAAACGCTGGCCCGGCCGCTCAGTCAATTGCGGGTCAATTGCGGGGCAATCACCGCTGATTGATATACTTGAGTGAGTGCTGACGCGCCTGGTCTGCGCAGTGTGGCGGGTCGTTTTCTTCCGAGCGGCGTCCAATACGTGGTTCCCCACGAGCGAACATCGATGAGCGAACATCTCCGTTGTATTCAGTCTCCTGCTGACATCAAGCGCATGTCGGTCGCGGAGCTCACCGAGCTCGCGGAGGAGATCCGAGAGCTGCTGATCAGCAGCCTGTCCAAAACCGGCGGCCACCTCGGGCCGAATCTGGGCGTTGTCGAGCTGACGTTGGCGATGCATTACGTCTTTGACACGCCGATCGACAAGTTTCTCTTTGACGTCAGCCACCAGACCTACGTGCACAAGCTGCTGACTGGCCGCGCAGACCGCTTCCACACGATCCGGCAGCCCGGCGGCCTGAACGGGTTCATGCTGCGCACCGAATCCGAGCACGACGCCTATGGGGCCGGCCATGCGGGCACTGCACTCTCCGCCGCGCTGGGCATGGCGGTTGCACGCGATCTGGCAGGCACTCGCGAGAACATCGTCGCTGTCGCAGGCGATGCCGCCTTCACCAACGGCATCTCGTTTGAAGCTCTGAACAACATCGGTCAGCAGACCAAGCGGCTGATCGTAGTCCTCAACGATAACGAGTGGTCGATCGACCGGAACGTCGGCGCTATTGCCAACTACCTTCACAAGGTGGTGACGAACGAGCATTACAACCACCTGCACGCGCGGGCCGGCCGCCTGATCGAACGGTTCGGCGGAAAAACTGCGACGAAAGTTGTACGCAAGGCGGAAGAGGCAGCCAAAGGCCTGCTGTGGCCATCCATGCTGTTCGAAGAGTTCGGGCTGAACTATTACGGTCCGCTCGATGGTCACAACATCGAACTGCTTATCGGCACATTCAAGTTCCTCAAGCGGCAGGAAATGCCGGTGCTGCTGCACATCCTTACGCAGAAGGGCCGCGGCTTCCAGCCGGCGCTTGAGAAGGTGAAGAAGTTCCATGGCCTCGGACCGTACGACCCGAAGACAGGTGACACCAAACCAGTCGGCCAGCGGACGTATTCGGAGGTCTTCGCCGAGACGCTGGTGACGCTCGCGAATGACAATGAAAAGGTGGTCGCGATCACAGCTGCCATGCCCAACGGCACCGCGCTTGATCTGTACCGGCCGCACCATCCGACGCGCTACTTCGACGTCGGTATCGCCGAAGAGCACGGCGTCATCTTTGCCGCGGGCATGGCGACCAAAGGCTACCGGCCATTCTGCGCCATCTACTCGACCTTCCTGCAGCGCGCCTTCGATCCCATCGTGCACGACGTCTGCCTGCAGAA
>JBJMGC010000126.1:0-3112 GCA_045808105.1 Acidobacteriaceae bacterium
GGGCCCGGCATGCCGGCCGATGCGCATTTCGATATCGTATGGCGCGAGACCTCAGCGCCCGACTGGCAGTTCCATCACCCAGTGCCTCCGGCGGACACGGCTAACAGCGCGGGTCTCGTTTCTGCCACCCTGCCGGTTTCCAAGGACAACGTCATCTTCGGCGTGCGCGCCTGCAATCGCGCCGGACAGTGCAGTCCGGCAGTTGCGCCGCTGCCGGAGAGATAACTTCCGCCAATAGCGGATAATAGAGGCCATGCCCGGTTCTCGACCATTGACGCTCTCATTCCCGCCCTTTGCGGGCATGACGAAGAACCTGATCTTCATCAATCTCGCCGTGTATCTCGCGTGGTTGCTGGCTCGTTTCCTGCATCCGCTCGCGCTCATCCCTGCGCTGCTCGCGCTGACTCCCGCGGCTGTGGTGCATCGCTTCTTGTTTTGGCAGCCGCTTACCTTTGGCTTCGTGCCGGACATGTCCCTGCTCAGCATCCTGTTCACCATGCTCTCGCTGTGGTTCATGGGCTTTTATCTTGAGGATGTGAAGGGCAGCCGATGGCTGCTAGAAACCTATCTCGTTTCCACGCTCGCCGGCGGCATTCTGGCTACGGCGCTCTCGTTCACCGGCATTCTCGGCATGTCGCCGAATCCGACGGTTCCCGGCACAGACGTGGCCCTCTTCGGCCTGCTGACCTGCTTCGCCGTGCTCTTTGGAGACCAGCAGTTCTTCATGTTTCCGCTGCCCTTTGGTATCAAGGCAAAATATCTCGCCATCATCTTCATGCTGATCGCGGTGGTCATGCTGCTGGGCGGCGGTAATCCGGTCGAATATGTCGCCTACCTCGGCGGAGGCCTCGGCGGCTATCTATATGCGAAGATCGCCCCACGCCGCGGCTATGGCTATGCCGCCAGCGAGGGCTTCTACGGCATGCGCAACGGCTACTACCGGTGGAGGCGCGCGCGCGCGGCGCGCAAGTTCCAGGTCTACATGGGCAAACAAGGCCGCGAGGTCCACTTCGACAAGGAAGGCCGCTACGTCGATCCAGACGACCGCCGCCGCATGCATTGAGGCGCATTCCGGCTGTAACCGCGGCCCTCTTCTTGCGTCGCACAAGCAAATGATCATGCAGTCCGCCGAAAATGTGACTCGCCCGGTTTCTCCGTCGACCTCGCCAACGGTTGCTGAGCAGATCGCCGACTCCCGTTACCTCGGGCTCTCCGCTTTTCTCTTCGCGCTGCTGCAGGCACTCTGCCCTGCGGTCATCGCCATCAGCGCGGTACGCGTCTTCATCGGGCTGGGGGCACTGGCGGCGGCGGCCGGTAGCGATGCACAGCCGCGGGGGTGGCACGCAGACTGGATCCGCATCCCCATGATGCTGGTGGCGGCCTTTGGCGCAGCGCTCAATCTCTTCATCATTTGGCATGTACGCCGGCTGCGCGCACGGCCGGCTGCGCAATGGCGCATGGCTCCGCTATCTGCGAAGAAGCGGCGCAGCGAGCGTATTCAGATCGTGCTCGCCGTCCTCACGTTTGTCTGCCTCGCTGCTGAGTGGATCACTCATCCGATGATGCATCACCTGCATCACTAGCCAGGATCCGGTCCGGCCTTCGCCAACTCAGCGCCGATTCGCTCATGCAGCCGCTCACTGTAGCCCAGCGGCAGCCGGAAGATGCGATCGTCCGCCGTGAGCACCAGGATGTTGTGCACTGAATCCAGAATCGCCGAGCAGATCTCACACGTCTCCAGGTGCTGCTCGATCGCGCGGCGCTCTTCCGGCGTCACAGTGTCGTCGATGTAATCGGAGATGTAGGGCCACACGTGCTTGCAATCGAGTTTCATGCCCTGCCTCCCAGCCAGGAGAACCAGCGCCGTCGCTGCGGCAGCTCTCGCCTCAGGTACGGTGTCAACTGCTTTTGCAGCATCATCCGCGCGCGAAACAGCCGCACCTTCACCAGGTTCGCCGTCACGCCGAGTGCCTGCGCGATCTCATCAATCGACATCTCTTCTTTGTCCCGCAGCAGAAAGACCTCGCGATAACTCGGCGACAGCCCCTCAATCGCGCTCTCGATCTGCTTCGCCAGCTCCTCGCGCTCCAGCGTCTCGCTGGGAATCTCGCGCCAGTCGGCCACCAGGAAAGGCGTATAGTCCTCCTCCTGCTCCCGGTCATCGAGCGATTCCACCCTTACCCTCGCCGATTTGCGTAGCCGGCTTCGCGCCTCATTCAGCGTGATCGTCGTCAGCCAGGTGCTGAACTTGGCATCGCCGCGAAAGCTGGCCAGCCCGCGATACGCCTTGATCATCGCCTCCTGTGCCGCGTCTTCGGCCTCCGCCGCATCGCGCAGGACCGACACCGCCGTGAGAAAAACTGCACGCTCATACGGCCGGATCAGCTCATGAAACAGATCCCGCTCACCCTTTAGGATGCGCGTGATCCACTCCATCTCCTGCGCGAGCGCCTGCACCATACGGGCTTAGTGTCTCTCCTGCAGGGCCGTATCGAAAATTCTGCTGAGGACCTCTTCCGTCTGCTCGCCCGCCTGGTTGTAAACCGCGTGTCCACTGCCATCCAGCACCACCAGATCCGGAATCGAACCCTGGTAATACCTCTGCACCAGCTCGAGCTGCGCCGGCGATTGCGGCTTGTCGAGATCGATGATGATGAAGTTCACCTTCTCCTGAAAGCGATTCGAGAGAGCCACCGTGCGCCGCGCCTGGCGCTTGGAGTTGAAGCAGCCCTCGCCGTAGATCATCACGTAGTTCGGCTTGCCGGCGACCACGCCTGTCTGGGTGTCATTGCCGGTGATCAGCGGCCCGTCCACGCTGTCACTGTTGTAGTCCAGGTGCGGGTTCAGCTTGAGTTGACCATGCGCAAGCAACCCCGCTGCCAACGCAAGCAGGCACGCAATCATCCACCTTGCTCTCTTGTGGCGCATCTTGTTCCTCCGGCGAATGTAGGACTCAGGAGTCGCAGGTCAGTTACAGGCGCCAATCAGAAAGTGGCATGTGGAGGGCTGCGCCAGCTTCGTTAACTAGGAAAGGATGCCCGGCCCCTCCCGTGGAGCCGCTTTCGATCGTATCAATGACAGTTCTAAAAAGGACAACAGGGAAGCCGACTGA
>JBJMGC010000127.1:0-8870 GCA_045808105.1 Acidobacteriaceae bacterium
ATCGTCCAGCGTCCATCCCGATTTGGCGACGCCGATCACCGGCCCCGTCAGCTTGTCGCGCTTAGCCAGCCGCTGCAGCGAAGGAAAAATCTGCTTGTACGCCAGATCGCCTGTCGCGCCAAAAAACACCAGGGCATCCGATATCGGTTCCGTCACGTGCCTCTCACCTCATCTTTCATCTCGACCAACTGCCCGTCCGCTCCGAGTGTCTGCTGCAATGTACGCCCGGCCATCTGGTTCCTATCATGATGCCATCGGTTCATTCTCCGATTCATTGCCGGCGCTGCACCGTCACAGCTCGTCGCAGGTACAATCCATTCCAACAACTCTGCCCGGCCTGCGCTTGTCCCTCCTGCCATGAGACTCCTTCACGTCATCGCCTCCATCCGCGCAGCTGGTGGCGGCCCTGCGGAAGCCGTGCGAAGCCTCTCCGCCGTGCATCAGCGTGAGGGCCACTCCGTCGAAGTCGCCTCGCTCGATGATCCCGCGGACCCCGAAGTAGGCAGCTTTCCCCTCCACGTGCACGCGCTCGGCCCCGCCCGCAACACGTATTCCTATGCACCCGCATTCGCGCCCTGGCTATGCGGGCATCGCGCCCGCTATAACGCCGTCATCGTCAACGGCCTCTGGCAATACCACAGCTTCGGCACGTGGCGCGCTCTTCACGGAACTGATACGCCCTACTTTGTCTTTCCTCATGGGATGCTCGACCCGTGGTTCAAACGCAGCTTCCCTCTGAAGCACGCGAAAAAATGGCTCTACTGGCCCTGGGCAGACTACCGCGTTTTGCGTGACGCGCGCGCCGTCCTCTTCACCTGCGAGCAGGAGAAGCTGCTCGCACCGCAATCCTTCGCCCTGTACCGCGCACGTCCCGTTGTGACCGGGCTGGGCACAACGCCACCACCTCCTGGCGTGAACGCGTCCATTTTCCTCGCGCAGCATCCCGATCTGCGTAACAAGCGCCTGCTGCTCTTCATGGGCCGTCTCCACCCGAAGAAAGGCTGCGATCTGCTGCTCGAAGCCTACGCTAGTACTCTGGCGAGCGATCCGGCGTGGCGTCTGGTTTTTGCCGGCCCGGACACGTTCGGCTGGCAACAAACCCTCCAGGCGCGCGCGACTACATTAGGCATCCCCGACCGCATCGTCTGGACCGGCATGCTCCGCGATTCCATGAAATGGAGCGCGCTCGCCGCAGCAGAGGTCTTCATCCTTCCCTCGCACCAGGAGAACTTCGGCATTGCAGTCGCGGAGTCACTCGCCTGCGGCGTTCCTGTCCTCATTTCACGCGAGGTCAACATCTGGCGCGAGATCGAAGGGGCCAACGCCGGTCTCGTTGCTCCCGACACCCTTGAAGGAAGCATCAGCCTGCTCACCCGCTGGCAGGGGCTCCCAGAAGCAGAGCGCAGAACCATGCGGCAAAATGCGCGTGAATGTTTCGCACAGCACTTCGACATCGAACACAGCGCCGCCCGCGTGCTGCAGGCGATCGAGTCGAATGCCGGCGAGTCAGCAAGTCAGCAAGTCGGCGAATCGGCGTAGTGAATGAAGGGCCTGTAGTTTGCGCTAGGGCGTATCCGTCTCGTTCCACAAGAACGACAAAATATCCGTATAGTCCTGGATTTGTTGCATCAGGGAAACTCCGGAGCTGTGGCCGCCCTTCAGGCTGTAATGCAGCAGGATTGGCCGATCGCTGCTGGTCGCCGCCTGCACGTCCGCTGTCATTTTGCGCGCGTGCAGCGGATCCACCCGCGTGTCGTTGTCGCCGGAAAAGAACATAATCGCCGGATACTTCGTGCCCTCTCTTACATTCTGATACGGCGAGTAAGCGCGGAGATATTTGTAATCCGCTGTGTTGTCGGCCGAGCCATACTCGGTCGTCCACAGCCGGCCGAATTCGAAGTTCTGGTAGCGCAACATATCCAGCAGCGGATACCCGCACACGATCGCGCCATATAACTCGGGATGCTGCGTCATCGCCGCGCCCATCAGCAGCCCACCATTCGATCGACCCCAGATCGCCAGGTGCGCCGGGTCCGTGTATTTCTGGTTGATCAGGTAACGGGTTGCCGAAAAGAAATCGTCGAAGACGTTCTGCTTCTTCCCGAACATGCCGGCCTTGTGCCAGTCTTCGCCGTACTCGCCGCCGCCGCGCAGGTTGGGCACCGCAAACCATCCGCCCTGCTCCAGCCACCATGCATACATCGGGTTCCAGCCAGGTGTCATGCTGACGAGGAATCCACCGTAGCCGGTCAGCAGCAGCGGCATCTTGCCGTTCTGTGGCATGCCCTTTTTCCCGGCAATGAACATCGGCACGCGCGTGCCGTCCTTCGACTGGAAGAAGACTTGCCGCACCTGGTAGCGATCTGGATGGAAGGGCACCTTCGGCTGCGCGAATATGCTGGTCGTGCCATTGTCCGCTTGGTAGCGATAAATTGTCGGCGGCACGTTGAATGATTCGAAACTGTAAAAACCCTCCTTCTCCAATGGCCGTCCATACGGAACCGTGGAGCTGCCAATGCCCGGCAGCTTCATCGTTCCTTCCGGCTTGCCTTCGAGCGAGTAGATCGAGATTTCGTTCTTCACATCCACCAGCCGCTCAATAAACAGCTTCCCGCCTAGTACGGTAGAGGCCTTAATCGCATCCTTCGTTTCCGGCACTACGGTCTGCCAATCCCGTGGTGACGTGTTCGGATCGGCACGCAAGATGCGCCGCTTCGGCGCGCCCATATCCGCCTCTACAAGGAACGTATCCGTGCCCGTGTCGATCAGATTGAAACGATTCTCAATCCCGTAAACCAGGGGAACCATCGGCGCATCCGGCACACGCAGATCCTTGATCAGGATGTCCTCCCGCTTCGCCGGCACGCCCCGACTGATGGTCAGGATCAGCCAGCGTCCGTTGTCGGAGGTCCCCACCCCAATCAGGTCCAGCTCGCCCAGCGCTTCGCCCTTGTACTCCTTGCCGAAGATCACCTTGTCCGCGGACTGCTCCGTTCCAAACGGATGCCAGTACACCAGCGTCCCCGAATGATGAAATACCGCGTAGTACAGGCCCTTTTTGTCCGGGCTGATCGACACGCCGAAGTAGCGCTGGCTCGTGAGCTGGTCCGGCAACTCCTTGCGCGTCGCCACATCGATCAGGTGCACGGCCTCTTCGTCCGCGCCGCCTTGCCGAACGCCATACGCCAGCAGCGAACCATCATTCGTCACATCGAGAATGACGACGGAAGTGTTCTGGTCCGCGCTCAGCCTGGTCGCATCCACCAGCCGCTCATCCGCGCCGTTAACCCCATGCCTCACATAAATAGAACCCTGGTTCTCATCAGCGAGCCGTTTTTTGAAGAAGTACAAGCCGCCGCGCAGCATCGGCGTCGAGTACGTCTCCACCCTCTCCAGCTTCGTCAGCTCGGCTTTGACTTCCGGGCGAATCGTCACCTGCCGCAAATAGCTTTCCGTATAGGCGTTCTGTCCGTCGATCCAAGAACGCGTCTGCGGATCCTGCTGCTGCTCCAACCAGCGGTAGTCATCAGTGATGGTGTCGCCGTGCAGCGTCTCAGTGACTGGATGCTTCGCCGTATCCGGCGGATCGGGCATCATCACGCCGTTGCCGCCTCGCACCTGCGACGCGCCGGGCAGAGCTGGACGGTCCACGGTAAGCACATTGTTAGTCGTGCCATTCGCTGGATTCGCCTCCTCGCCCCCATGCCGCTTCGCCACCTGCCCCAGATGCGATGACGCTTGTTGCTGCTGTTGCTGCGATTGCGCCATCCCCGCTACTGCCGCCACAGAACAACCCAGAACCACCACCGCAATCCGCATCGTCATCCGCAGCCTCCGTTGCCAGCAGCGTGCCGACACATGGTTATAAACCCAACCCGCGGCACAAATCGCCTGAAGAGTTGAGAGGGTTACTCTTTCGCTGCACTGGCGGTCCTTCTTGCGACTGTTGCTTGTCGTCTCATACCTCTCAGGTTGCATAGCATCGCTGATACCGAGACACTGGGACCAAGAGGGATTGAGAAAGGGAGCGATAATCACCATGCCCAGCCAGACAGAAAGAGGTTCACGTTTTCGGGCGCTCCACCAGCGTGACCGCGCGTTCATCATCCCCAACCCGTGGGACGCCGGAACCGCGCGCCTGCTGGCGCGCATGGGATTTGAGGCGCTGGCCACCACCTCCGCCGGATACGCCTTCTCCGCCGGTCTGCAGGACGGCGCCGTCGGTCGCGATGCCATGCTCGCGCACGTTGCGGATATCGTCGCCGCAACGAACCTGCCCGTTAGCGCCGACCTGGAAAACGGCTTTGGCGACACACCCGAAGCCTGCGCGGAAACGATTCGCCTCGCCGCCACGACCGGCCTTGCCGGGGGATCCATCGAAGACGTGTCACCCCGGCCCGAAGGCCGCATCTACGCCTTGGAGCACGCGGTCGAGCGCGTGCGTGCTGCAGCAGAGGCTGCTCGCGCCCAGCCCGCGCTGTTCGTCCTCACCGCCCGCGCGGAGAACTTCATCGCCGGCAATCCCGATCTTGCAGACACCATCCGGCGTCTCCAGGCATTTCAGGAGGCCGGCGCGGAGGTGCTTTACGCGCCCGGTTTGAAAACGAAGGAAGAGATCGCCGCCGTCCTCAGCTCAGTCGATCGCCCGGTCAACGTCATCATGGGCCTGCAGGGAGTCGCGCTCAATCTGGCAACGCTGTCGCAGATGGGTGTGAAGCGCATTAGCGTCGGCAGCGCTCTCTCGCGTGCTGCCCTCACAGCATTCCTACGCGCCGCCACCGAGATGCAGCAGCACGGCACCTTCACCTTCGCCGACGACCTCGTCACCTACAAAGACATCAACGAAATGTTCGCGCACTGAGCAGGACTAGACATATCAGCCGGGCGCTCATCCTACGAAAGCATAGGGTGGGGAGTATCGACGCAAAGCCACCTTCAATAATTGAGCGGCGCCGTGGCTGCCTGCTTCCAGAAGGCAAGCGTCTCCGGAGTGATCGTCGGCCGTCCCGCGGCCGTCTCCCGCTCATAGAGCCCACCCAGCGCATCCCATAGCACCGCAGCCTCGCGTTCCAGCCCCAGCACACGCAATGAGCGGAGCATCCGCGTCAGCCGCAGGTGGTTGTGATTCCCCGCCTGCAGCCAGTTGCGCGCCGCCGCCGCGAATCGCGGTCCTTCCACTACGCGATCGCCCTCCAGCGCAAATCCGTAGAAGGCCAGCATCCGCAGAAACGCCTCTCGCAACCGGTCCTTCATCGCCGCGCTGCCCCGAATGGCCGCAATCGTCCCCGCGTCTAATACTGGCGCGGAAGGATTCGCTCCACTCCGCTCCGGCAGGGGAAAGATCCACTGAATGTAGTCATGCACCATCTCCAGGCGCGCATCGTCCCAGCCCATGATCTCGTCGAAGGTGCGTCCCTCGTCATCGGCACCGCCGGCAAAGAAGCGCATCAGCCTGTCGTCACGAACCATAGCTCTCTAGAAGCAGCATGCGGCCGCCCCGTTGCCGCGCCCCTCCCTGCACACTCCCACAGAGACCGGCCGCCCGATAAGCTAAGTCGAGCGCATGCCCGAAACCGCCCCGCCAGCCGAGTTGCCAGACTTGCCCCCGATACCGCAATCCGGGCCGAAGCAGCCCCACGGCCGCGCCGCCGCGCTCGCCGTCGCCACCGGTATCCTGCTCTCCAAGATCATCGGCCTCGTCCGCGAGCGCATTTTCGCCCACTACTTCGGCAACTCCATGGCCGCGGACGCCTTCAAGGCCGCTTTCCGCATTCCCAACATGCTGCAGAATCTCTTCGGCGAAGGCGTTCTGTCGGCATCGTTCATCCCGGTCTACGCGCGGCTTAATGCGGAAGAGCGCCACGAAGAGGCCACCCGCACCGCTGCGGCCATCTTCGCTCTCCTGGTGCTCGTCGCATCGCTGCTCGTGCTACTGGGCGTGCTGCTCACTCCGCTGCTGATTGACCTGATCGCCCCCGGCTTCCACGGCGAAACGCGTCTTCTCGCGATCCAGCTAGTCCGCATTCTCTTCCCAGGCGCCGCGCTTCTGGTGCTCTCAGCCTGGTGTCTCGGCATTCTCAATAGCCACCGCCGTTTTTTTCTGTCGTACGCCGCGCCTGTTATCTGGAACTTGGCGATGGTCACCACGCTCGTCTGGCAGGGACGCCGTCTGTACACGCACGGCATTACCGCCGCAACGACGGCTGAGCCGCGACTCGCCGTGGCCCTGGCTGTCGGGTCGGTCATCGGCTCTGCTCTCCAGTTCCTGCTTCAGGTCCCGTTAGTCCTGCGGCTGCTCAGCCCACTCCAGTGGAAGGCAACCTTCCGCTCCGAGCATGTGCGCACCATCGTGCACAACTTTCTTCCCGTTTTCGTAAGCCGGGGTGTCGTCCAGGTCAGCGCCTTCGTGGATCAAATCCTCGCCAGCCTGCTGCCCACCGGCGCGGTTGCCGCCCTCAGCTACGCGCAAACCATCAATCAGCTTCCCGTCTCGCTGTTCGGGATGGCGGTCTCCGCTGCTGAGCTTCCTGCCATGTCCGCTGCTCTCGGCACGCCTGAACAGATTGCCGCCAAGCTGCGCGCGCGCCTCGCCGCTGGCCTCGGCCAGATTGCCTGGTTCGTCGTGCCCTCTGCCGTCGCCTTCGTCGCACTCGGCGATGTGGTCGTCGCTGCTATCTATCGCACCGGCCACTTCAACGCACGCGATGTCACCTGGGTCTGGGGCGCGCTCGCCGGCTCCGGCGTTGGCCTGCTCGCCGGGACCTCGGGCCGCCTCTACTCATCGGCCTTCTATGCGCTGCGCAACACGCGCACGCCGCTCAACTTCGCCATCATCCGCGTTGCCCTTACGCTCGGCCTCGGCTATTTCTTCTCAAGGCCCTTGCCGCATCTGCTCGGCATTGATTCCCGTTGGGGCGTGGCCGGCCTGACGCTCTCCGCGGGCATTGCTGCATGGCTCGAGTATTCACTGCTCCGCCGCGCTATGCATCAGCGGATCGGCGTCGTTGACTACCCCGCCAGCCGGGTGCTTCGCCTATGGCTCGCGGCCATCATCGCCGCCGTGCTTTGCTATCTGCTGAAGCATCGTCTACCGGTCCAAAACCACCTTTGGGGCCACGGCGCGCGTGCAGCCCTCCTCACTGCGACTGCCGTCCTGGTTCCCTATGGCGGGCTCTACGTCGCGTTCACGGTGCTGCTGAAGGTCCCCATACCCGGCAGCCTGCTGCGCCGGTTCAAACGCCGCTAGCACACTCCGTTCCAACTGAGAGCGCCGAAGAACCTGCAGCGTATACGCTCAATGCGGTGTCTGACGCACGCAAAGACAAATGCACAGTCCGGGAAACGCCGCCCGCAAATCTCGCCATCCAAATAAGCGAAAGCACGAGAACCCACTGTAAGGAGTTCCCCCATGGCGTCAAAGTTGTCAAAGACCACCCAGGATCACGACGAGATTCGTAGATGGGCAGAGGCGCGCAACGCCATCCCCTGCGAAGTCGCCAGCACCGAACGGGACGGCGAAGCCGGCATCCTGCGCTTCTGCTTCCCCAAGGCGAAAAATCGTAACGATGATGCGCTCAAAGAGATCGATTGGGAGGAGTTTTTCTCCAAGTTCGACGAGAACGGCCTGTCGCTGGTCTATCAGGAGAAGACTGCGGGCGGGGAGCGCAGCAACTTCAACAAACTGATCCATGCGGAGACCCAGTCCAGCAGCAGTAGGTCGAGCAAGCCCAGCACTGGAAGCAGAAGCACGAGCAAATCCCGTGGCGCAGCGCACGGACACTCGAGCCGCCACCCTCACGCTGCGTAGGAAGCGCACCCTCCCCGACTGGCGGACACGCGAAAGCCCCGGAGCGGATATCCGTTCCGGGGCTTTCGTATTCGCGTGTGCTCGTTTAGACGGAAACCGGCTTCGCGGCTTCGCTGGGCTTGTTATCCGGGCTGCCCGGCTTGCGGATGTCGATGCCGCCCTTGAAGAAGGCGCCGTCCTCGATGGAAATGCGCTGCGCGATCACATCGCCGGTGAGCGAGCCTTCGCTCCGAATGTCCACGCGGTCGCTGGCATTGATGTTGCCGCGCACCTTGCCCAGCACCACGACCTCGCGAGCAGAGATGTTCGCCGCCACTTGACCGTTGCGGCCTACGGTGACGCGGTTGCCCGGCAGGTTAATCGCGCCTTCGACCTTGCCGTCGATGTACAGCGACTCGGAACCGGTGACCTCACCCTTGACCACCAGGCTTTTGCCGATGGTGGCCTGGTCTGCGGCAGCAGACTGGGCAGAAGGGGCTGTGGGGCGGGAAGCAGCCGGCTCGAACCCGCCGGAAGCTGGGGTGGCCGGGCGGTTCGGCTCATTGTTGGGGGATTGGGGAGTACTGCCGGGCTGATTCGGTTTCCACATTGCTTGGGTATTTCCTTTCAGATACTGCGAAATATGCTTTGCCTGCCCACGGCCCTGCGGGAATCACTCGCCCGCCCTCTGCACTGGTCCATCCTTGAGCAGGTACAGAGTGGCCGGGATCTTCGCACCCGCGCCAAACCTGTCCTTTGTCTGCATATTACTCACCTCTGCGCGAAAATTGCATCCCTCGTCAACAATCTTTTCGCTCAAACTTGCACCTAAGTGGTATCCCCACAGCCGCTTAACCAGCAGTGGAGATGCAAAGCGATACCATCGAGACGTATGCCCTCGGACCGCGATCTGCTCGCTCGCATCGGCCGCTCCTCCGGCAGCCGTGCCGGTTACAAACAGCTGGTTCGCGAACTGGGCCTCGGCGGAGGCCGCGAACGCCGCCTTCTCCTGGAGCAACTCGCCCGCCTCAGCGCTCGCGGCGATCTCGTCAAGGCCGGCCGCGACCACTGGAGCCTCCCTCAG
>JBJMGC010000128.1:0-30874 GCA_045808105.1 Acidobacteriaceae bacterium
AGAAATCGACAGTCTGCACCAGCGCCAGATCCGGCCGAATCCGGTAGACTCCCGCATCGTCCTGCGTGGCGAAGCCGACCAGTAGATTGTCGCTCGTCTGCTGCGGTATTTGGGAAAGCACCTGCTCTAGCATCCCCGGAGGCAGCTTGCTGGCACATCCACCAGCCTTCACCTGCTGTGTCAGGCGGATTTCTTCTACGCGAGGGGGCGGAACGGACTCCGTACTGGGCAGGGTTGCCGACATGCATCAGATAGATGCGAGTAGGAACCTCCACGTCATTAATTCTTCAGATGTAGGCAGGTCCGGGAGTCACCTGTCCACACTCCGATCATGCCGATGCCCATGAGGCCGAAGCCGCCCGTTTACTCTAGTGGATGAGCCGTTCATTGTTACCCCGTAAATGAGGACAAAGGAGAACCGTGCTGATGACTTACGTTCCCGATGCTAAGCGATATGAAACCGCCACCTTCCGGCGATGCGGCAGATCCGGCCTGGTCCTGCCGCCTGTATCTCTGGGGCTGTGGCAGAACTTTGGGGGCGCGGACGTCTTCGAAACCGGCCGGGCAGTGATCCGCCGTGCTTTCGACCGCGGGGTGACGCATTTCGACCTGGCTAACAACTATGGGCCGCCCTACGGCTCGGCAGAGGAGAATTTCGGCGAGATCCTGAGAAAGGACTTTCGGGATCATCGCAATGAACTTCTCATCTCCACCAAGGCTGGCTGGGATATGTGGCCTGGTCCCTACGGCATTGGCGGATCGCGGAAGTATCTACTGGCATCGCTCGATGAAAGTCTGCAGCGCATGGGTTTGGAGTATGTCGACATCTTTTATTCGCATCGGCCTACAACGGATGTGCCACTGGAAGAGACCATGGGCGCACTTGCCCATGCAGTCCGGCAGGGCAAAGCATTATACGCAGGCATATCGTCATACAGCGCGGAGCGAACCCGCGATGCATTCCGCATTCTGCAGAGCGAGGGTATCCCGCTGCTCATACATCAGCCCTCTTACTCGATGCTGAACCGTTGGGTAGAGCAGGGGCTGTTGGCGACACTCGACGAACTCGGAGTGGGGTGCATTGCATTCTCGCCGCTGGGTCAGGGGCTGCTAACGAACAAATATCTACACGGCGTGCCGGAGAATTCGCGCGCCAGGGCGGATGGCTCGTTTCAACAGGGCTTTCTGAAGGAAGAGAACCTGAACCGGGTGCGCGCTCTCAATGGGATCGCTGAAAAACGTGGACAGACGCTGGCACAGATGGCGATTGCCTGGGTGCTGCGCGACCTGCGGGTCACGTCTGCGCTTATCGGCGCACGCAGTGTGGAGCAGCTTGATAATTCTCTGGACGCTATGAAGCGGCCACAGTTCACGGACGAGGAACTCAAGGAGATCGACAAGTTTGCGCACGAGGGCTCGATCGACATCTGGAAGGATGCACGGGTCGGAGTGGGCTGATCGCGTCTCAACGATCGGCTTCGGTCACTTAGTTGCCGTTAGTATTAGCTTCGAGAGCGAGCCTGCAAACTTGCAGATTCGATGCCATACTTTGCGTTGAGCCACACTTGCATCGATCGCGGAAGTGTCTCGGAGATCTCTTGCCAAGTGACCAACTGCAAGCGGGAGCGAAGTGACGCCAGTTGGACTGCTGTGGCAACCGCGAGCCAGGCGTCCATCAGGTCTGGACGGCGGGCGTCGCAGATTACACAGTAGCGGATTCCATCCTCGGCAGATGCAGAAAGAACACCGCGGATCAGCTGATAGTGCAGGTAGGAGTCGCGCGTCTGGGGCAATCGGTCAGTATCGAAGACGGCTGCAAAGTCGCGATACCGCTCGACCCGCTGGCGGGGAGCCCGCTGAAATTCCGTTTCCGTCAGCTTCGCTTCAATAAAGAGTTCTCCGATGCGTAGATCTATCTCGGTGCGCTCCACGTGATCCGCAATGAGCGGGATGCGCGGCTTGCAACCGAACTGGAGTCGTTCCGGCGCTTCGGTGCCCAGCAGGAGACGCAGCCTGCTGCCAGTCGCAAATGCATGCGGGTGACAGAAGATGTTCATCAAAAGTGCGTCGGAACTCGCGGCAGTATCCAACTCGCCTCGTTCGTTGTCATGACTCGGAAGGTTGCGGCGTGCGGAGCTGTGGGTCTTGGTCAGCCGGCGCCTCCATTCAGGCTTGCGGCGAATGCATCGGTACGACATCGGATGGAAATTACCGTGAGTAGCATCGCTTCCCTCGCGGAATATGACCGCAGGCATGTTCCCGACAGTGCATTCGTGGGGCAGGCGATTGGCCGTGGCCCAGGAGAGCGCCCGTGCGCTGAGTTCCTGACGTAGCGTCCCGGCATAGCTGGTCATGGCCCAGCTACCTCGAGAACACCGGCTTGCACGCTATTCCGCATCCCCGCAGATTAGGTGAACACGGGCCCAAAAAGCAAACAATAGGCGAAACGGATAACCTGTTCCCATTAGCCTCCGCCACTCAAGAACAGATCGTTTGTTCATGATGCGGAAAGAGGTTCGACCCAAGCGACCCTTCCTTCGCTTTCTGGTCGGCATCCGATCGATTGGGCAATCTGCCATTGATGAATACCGCTCTTTTGCGGATCACCGGATCAAGGTAAAGCTTGAACCACCTTCGCGGCAGAACAAGGCTGCATGACAGGTGAGCAGGGCCGCGAACAAAATTGGGCCGCTCGAGCGAGAGACGATGACAGACGACGAGAGGGTGTACACGGTAGAAATCGACGACCGAGGTTGTGGCAATGAGCCAGGATACACAGTTGTCGGCCCGGATGGCGTCGCAGAATGCGCCGTCTACAACGACCGCGACGTGGCTGAAGAGATTGCTGATCTCATGAACAATGCATACGAACAAGGACGGAAAGCCCAGCAAGAACTTAAATCGGCGGCTTGACCGATTAGTTCTTCATTGAGTTGGACCCATCTCCAATGCCTGCCCGAGGAGTTAGCATAAGGCGTGCGGCTGCCGGTACATCCTCCCATCCTGCCAATGCTTGCGAAGCGGGTCGATGAGCTTCCCCAAGACGGAGCATGGATTTTTGAGCCCAAATGGGATGGATTTCGCGCGCTGGTCTTTCGCGATGAAGACGAGATCTTGATCCAGAGCCGTGACGAGAAATCACTGAACCGTTACTTTCCCGAACTGATTGATCCACTGCTTCGACAGTTGCCGGAGCGATGTGTGCTGGACGGCGAAGTTGTGGTCGCAAGCAATGGCAGGCTGGATTTCGATGCCCTGCAGCTTCGGATTCATCCGGCGGAATCGCGGGTGAGACTTCTGTCGACGCAGACGCCCGCGTCCTTCGTAGTGTTCGATTTGCTTTCTGTTGCCGATGACGATCTGTGCAGCGAGGCATTTCATCTGCGTCGCGCTCGACTGGAGAAGCTATTCTTATCTGCTGCGCCGCCACTGCATCTCACCCCGGCGACATGCGATCGGGCAGTTGCATCCGATTGGTTCCGCCGTTTCGAAGGCGCCGGTCTTGATGGAGTGATCGCGAAGCCATTCGAGGGCGCCTATGAACCTAATAAACGTGTGATGTTCAAAGTGAAGCATGAGCGCGACTGCGATTGCGTCGTTGCTGGGTTTCGGTGGTACAAGGATGCGAAGGGCGAAGCCGTTGGCTCATTGTTGCTTGGACTTTTTGATGAATCTGGGGGGCTGCAGCATGTAGGCGTCTGCGCCAGCTTTACGAAAGACAAACGGCGAGAGCTTTTGGAATTCCTGACTCCCTACCGCAAGAATGCCCTTGCGAATCATCCTTGGGCATCCTGGGCAGACGATGAATCGGCGACCGGCACGGAAGAGCATCGCATGCCCGGTGGGCAGAGCCGCTGGAGCCAAGGAAAGGACCTGTCGTGGGAACCGCTTCGTCCGGAACTTGTAGTAGAAGTCGCCTATGAACACATGCAGGGGAGGCGGTTTCGCCACATGGCCCACTTCCGCAGATGGCGCACGGATAAGCGGCCTAGCGACTGCACTTACGCCCAATTGGAAGTAGTGCCCGCCCATGAACTAGAGCAGATCTTCGCGACCGGGCGATAGGTCAAATTTCAGCTATTCCTTTCGCCATTCGCGCGTGGGGTCATCATCCGGATCGGGAATTCCCTGCAGCGGCCGCAGCTCCTCCGGAACGTGGCGCAGGTTCACGCGAATGCGTGTCCATATGGACGATCTTCCCCGCATCCTGTCGATGAGCACATCATCAACAGCCAGATGCGTAGCTGCCTCTGGATGCTTCTTCTTCCATCTCTCGAGACCCGAAATCGCTGCTTCTTCACTCGGTGAGTTCGCAATCACAAGCAGCGGCATTTTCGTCCGCGGCTGCCGGACGGACTTCTTCACTGAAGTTGTTTTCGCAACGGACTTGGCACGCGACGGAGCGACTCGCTTCCCTTCGCCTTCCGTCTTGCGGAAGTGCGGCGGCCATGGAGCATCGCCAAGACCCGCTGATTCATCCCGAGCCGCCAGATCCAACAAACCTTCCAGTGAACCTGCCGCAGCATCCATGTTTGCGTGTGGATCGCCAATCTCCGCGAAGCGTTTCGGCATCGTCAGAACTGTAAAGTCCGCTGGATCACACCCGGACACCTCATGCCAGCCAAGCGGGGCGGACACGCGTGCGTCAGGAATTGGGCGCACTGAATAAGCAGACGCTGTTGTCCGGTCCTTTGCGTTCTGGTTGTAATCCAGAAAGACACCGTGTCGCTCCTCCTTCCACCATTTCGAACTGGCAAGGTCGGGCAGCCGCCGTTCCACTTCGCGTGACAGCGCCAGTGCGGCGCGACGCACTTCACCGAAGCTCCACCGCGGCTGGATGCGGACGATCACGTGCATGCCGCGCGAGCCACTGGTCTTCGGCCAGCCGCGAAGGCCGGCGCCTTCGAGAACCGATTTCACCTCAAGTGACACACGCCGGACATCCTCCCATGAGACGCCCGGGCCAGGATCCAAATCGATCCGCAACTCATCGGGATGATCAAGATCGTTGGCGCGCACGGGATGCGGATGCAACTCGATGCAGCCCAGATTGACAATCCAGGCGAGCCCCGCCGTATCGTCGACAACGAGTTCTTCGGCGGTGCGACCCGATGGGAAGGACAAGGTGACTGTTCGCAACCAAGGAGGGCGCTCGCTCGGGGCCCGCTTCTGATAAAAAGCGTCTCCTTCGGCGCCATTCACGAACCGCTTTAGAACGATCGGTCGATCTCGAATACCGGCGAGAGCGCCGGGTGCAACGGCGAGATAATACCGAACGATATCGAGCTTTGAGAGCCTGATTTGCTTTGTGAAATACAGTTTGTCTGGATGGGTTACGCGCACCTCGCGTCCATCGATCACAAGTACTTCAGCGGCCTCTTCTCGTTTCACGCCCATTAGGCTACACCCGCAATCCATCAGAAGCATGTAGTCAGGCGCACACCGCCCGCGATGCAAAGAGGAATGGCCGTCTTTTCCATGAAGAGCATGAGCGGCTCCGGTGAGCCTATTGTTCGCGGTGCCCTGACGCCCACTAAAGCGCTTTCTTATGCGATGAGTGTTCCCGGTGTCTCCACCACAATTTCAGGTATGGATTCGATGGCGGTGCTCGATCAGAATCTCGAGATTCTGCGGGAGTTCAAACCCCTTAGCGAAAAGCAGATGAGCGATCTGCGCGAGCATGGCCGTCAATTCAACGATGGTCGCTATGAGCTATTCAAAAGCACACTGAAATACGATGGCGACCTGGACCGGGAACAACACCAGTTCCCCACTCCCGCCGAGCTTCCGGCCTGAGAAATGCTCAGTTTTCATGGAAGATTCCGCGGCTTCCGTCTCGCCCGTGGCCGCTTGAGATGGAAACGTTAGCCTGGTCTTGCCGCTGACCGTTATGATGGGCGCGATACCAGCTGATTTCAGCGCACCCAATCTCGACGTACACATGGCGGCATGACTTGAATGGCTAAAACTACGTTCGTAGGCGGCACCACTGCGGATTTCTCTGCCCCTGAAGCGAAGAGCGGCTATAACCGGTTTCTGTTGTTAGTCGCGGGTCTTGGAGGGCTGCTCTACGGGGTGGACGTCGGCATCATTGGCGGAGCCCTGCCGTACCTCGAAGCGACCTCGGGACTCACCGCCGGACAGCTCTCTATTATTGTTGCGGCGGTCCTCCTGGGCAGCGTCATCTCCACACTCTTTGCTGGGCTGCTCGCGGACTGGATAGGGCGCAAGCCGCTCATGACCGTCAGCGGGATCGCCTTTGTGGTCAGTATCCCGGTGATCGCCCTTTCGCATGGATATGAACCCCTCTTCTTTGGGCGCTTATTGCAGGGCGTCAGCGGCGGGCTTATCGGAGTTGTAGTGCCTCTTTATCTGGCGGAGTGCCTGGGCGCGGCAAATCGGGGCAAGGGCACCGCGGTCTTTCAATGGCTGCTCACGCTAGGCATTGTTCTGGCCGCACTCATCGGGATCTATTACAGCTATCGGGTTGAGGCGGTCACCAGAATTGCGAATGCAGCCGGCGTTTTCTCGTTCAAGGATCAGGCGTGGCGGCGCATCTTCTGGGTTTCACTCCCACCCGGCATTCTGTTCGTTCTCGGCAGCCTCTTTGTGGCTGAATCTCCGCGCTGGCTTTTCGCGCGCGGCAAACGCGAACAGGCCTATGCAGCGCTGCTTCGCTCGCGCACGATAGATCAGGCGGATGTTGAGCTGAAGGAGATGGACGAGACGGCGCTGGCCAAGGCATCGTCCACGACAGGAAAGCAGATCAAAGACTCGCTGCTGCGGCGGAAGTACGTGATTCCCTTCCTGCTGGCCTGTGTGATCCTGTTCTGCAATACGGCAACCGGCATCAACTCGGTCGTCGCCTACAACACCAACATCCTGCTTCAGAGCGGTCTCTCTGACCTGCATGCGCATTGGGGCTATGTCGTGTTCACCTTCGTCAACTTTCTAATGACAATCGGTGGCATGATGCTCATCGATCGCAAGGGCCGCAAGTTTCTCTTCATGCTGGGCACGGCGGGAGTAACCGCCTCGATGATCTTTGTAGGGCTTTTGTTCCTGACTACTGAGAGGTCGAACCTGGACTGCCGCAGCCTGGTGCAATCGATGGTTGGCGCAGATCAGACGCTGACTCTCCCCTTCGATGCGGCGGAGGCAAAGAGGCTCCTTGCCGCGAAAGGTTATACCGGCAATGAAATCAGCAGCGATCGCGCGTCTCTGGCCGTCATCTACTCCTATGGCGACTTCACTGCCGCTACCAGTTTCGTCCGTACCGACGATCAAGGCGCCGCTCCGATCCACGTCACTCGCGACAACTGCGTACCCCATAACAAGGTAGAGGCGTTCTTTAAAAATCCGCTCGGGAATCTTGATGCCGCCCGCACCGCCCCACTGAAGATCGAGCGGGCATCGATTGGACGGGTTCCGGACGCGGGGCATGGGTGGCTCGTGGCCGCCGGACTCTATCTGTTTGTAGCTTTCTATGCCGTTGGTCCCGGCGTAGCCGTGTGGCTCGCTCTCTCTGAACTGATGCCGACCCGCATACGCTCCAATGGCATGAGCATCGCCCTGGTCATTAACCAGTTGGTTTCTACGACCCTGGCCGGAATCTTTCTTCCCGTCGTCAGTAAGTATGGCTATTCCACGATGTTCTTCCTCTTCGCTGGTTTCACCATCATTTATCTGATAACTGTGACGTTCTTTCTACCTGAAACGAAGGGAAAGACTCTGGAGGAAATCGAGCGGTATTTCGAGGGATCTCAGCCAGCCGCCGGTAGCATCGGATGAGCATCACGCTTCTCTCGGCTGTCGCTCAGCTTGCATTGCTTGAACAACGCAAGATCTCGCCGGTCGAATTGGCGGATGAATATATCCGTCAGATAGAACACCTCAACCCGGTACTGAATGCCATCATCGATTTCGATGCTGAGCAAGTGCGTGCACAGGCGCGCGAGGCCGGTTCCGGCGCTCTTGCTGGACTGCCGCTCACCATCAAATCGTCCATCGCGGTTAAAGGATATCCCTGCGAGATAGGCAGCGTTCTGAACCGAGGGATGATTGCGGATACCGACGCCGAGGCAGTTGCACGCCTACGCAGCGATGGCGCTGTGTTTCTGGGCACAACGAACTGCCCCGAGTTCCTGATGGCGTATGAAACCGACAACCTCCTTTACGGAAGAACCAGCAATCCGTGGGATCTCTTTCGCTCCGCGGGCGGATCGAGCGGCGGCGAGGCGGCCGCGATTGCCGCGGGGCTCTCCGCCTGCGGATTGGGCAGCGACAGTGGCGGATCCGTGCGCGAGCCCGCACATTTCTGCGGCATTTGTTCGCTGAAGCCCACGCCGGGACGCGTGCCAGGGCGTGGCCACAACCCTCCCTGCGTCGGGCCATTTTCCACGCTGGGGGCGATTGGGCCGATGGGCCGTACCGTGGCCGACGTAGGCCTTCTCTTCCAGTTGCTCTCTGCGCAGGATCCATTGGATCCGGTGAGCCCGCCGGTCCAGTTGCGTCCCATCTCAGTTGAGGACGCGAAGGCTATTCCAATCGGGTGGTTTGAAGATGACGGGCTCTCACCGGTAACCGCGGAGACGCGAAATGCCGTACACGATGCTGTGCAGGCGCTGGAGCGGCAAGGCTTCAAAGTTCGACCGTTCCGTCCCGCGTCGCTGGAGGCTGCGCGTGAGTTGTGGTGGAAGTTCTTTGTACAGTGCGGAGCGATGTTCTATGCTCCGACGATTCGTGGACGCGAAGATGAATTGAGCCCGATCTTCAAAGGCTTCCTCGAGATTGCGCGCGCCGAGCCACCTCTGACGGCAGAATCTTTGCTACAGGCATGGGCGGACTGCGACGTGGTTCGAGGCAAGCTATTGACGGAAATGCGAGAGGTCCCCATCCTGTTGACGCCCGCATGCGCCGTGCCTGCCTTTCGGCATGGAGAGCGGGAGTGGGAGATCGATGGAGTAACTGTTGGCTATCCCGATGCGATGCGCTATACCCAATGGTTCAACGTGCTTGCATCGCCTGCCGCCGTCGTTCCGGTCGGATTTTCTGCTGAGGGGATGCCGATCGGGGTGCAAGTAGCTGGCCGCCCGTTTGAAGATGAGCGCGTGCTCGCCGTGGCTGCCGCAATTGAGTCTGAGTTCGGCTATCGGCCCCCTCCCCCACTTGTCGCCAGGCCGTCGCAACCGTGGCCGGAAGCTGGTTTAGCTCCTTTGATGTCACTGGCCCGCTTGGGTATGCGGGAACTGCGCATCGGGCTCCATAATTCAGTTATCGATACCACCCCAGTTCAGGTAAAGTCTTAGCACCCCCTCAGGCCGAGTCAGCATTTAAATTATCAATCGACCCAACAACGATTTGCACGGATAACCTGCGAGATCCATCAAACTTGATGCGAAAAACAACCCCAGATGGCGCAGAGCCCAGAGTCACACTAAAGACCCTTGCCGAGCATCTGCACCTTACTGCAGGCACGATTTCAGCAGCTTTGAACGATTCGGCGGCAGCACGTGCCATTCCTGAGCACACAAAACGGCGAATTATCGAGGCCGCACAGAAGCTCAACTACAAGCCCAACTATTTCGCACGCTCTCTGCGTCTGCAGCGCACCTATACCATCGGCGTCATCGCTCAACAGATTGGAGATCCCTACGGGGCCGCCATCATCAGCGGCATCGAAGAATATCTGCGCGATTCGGAATACTTTTTCCTGACCGTCATTCATCGTCACGACCAACGTGTTCTGCAGAATTATTCGCAAATGTTGCTGGCGCGCGGTGTCGAGGGATTCATCACGGTCGACACATCGATCAAAGAGCAACCCGCGCTGCCCACGGTGGCTGTTGCAGGACACCGACATGTGCCCGGGGTCACCAATATCACGATCGATCACAAGGCCGCGGCGCGTCTGGCGCTCAAGCATTTACTGGAGAACGGACATCGAGATATCGCATTCCTGAAGGGGCAAAAGGACAGCTCTGACTCGAAGACACGCTGGTCCGCGATCTGCGATGTCGCGAAGGAGCTGGGGATACGGGTACGGCCAGAACTTACGGTTCAAATCGAGACCGATCTCCCGACGCCCGAGCTTGGATATCCTGCCGCAAAGCAACTGCTTGCCCGGAATGAGCGATTCACTGCGCTGTTCGCCTATAACGACATCTCTGCGATCGGCGCCATCCAGGCCTTCCAGGAAGCCGGCCTCCGTGTACCCGGGGATGTTTCCGTGGTCGGCTTCGATGACATACCCCTAGCGGTCGTTTTTAAGCCCGAACTGACAACCATCTCTCAGCCGCTGCGACGCATGGGCCAGATTGCCGCAAAGACAATCATCGATCAGATCGAAAAGACGGCGGAATATAGCCCAGAAATCATCGTCGAGCCCGAACTCATTCGGCGCACCTCGTCAGGACCGGTGAAGACCGCCACGGGATCGACTAAGAACCGTGTGGCATTTGCAGGCTGAGCCGGCCCGCTCTTAGCGGGCTAGCAGCGCCGCCGCGTTGCCGCGATAAATGCGTTCAAGAACGGCATTCGGCAACGCCAAGCCATAGATCTGCCATCGTCCCTGGCGAGAAGCGTGCGACGGATAATAGAAGTATTCGTCTTCGGTTTCAAAGAACCTGTAGTGCGCGCGGTACATCGTCTCTTCCGGCAGCAGGTCCGCGCCGAAGAGGATCCGGTCAGCGAAGCGGAGAAAGAAGCGTCTCGCGGTGAACGGCTGGCGCCCCAACTCAGCGACGCGCGCCGACATGTCGAGTTGCACATTAGGATGCGCCTCAAGCAGCGCAGCCAAAGCCGCGAGGTCCTCCGGTTGCTCGCCCATATGAGCCGCAACGAAGCGGGTTTCAGGATGGCGTGCAAAGACCGTGTTTCTCTGCGCGAGAAGTTCTTCCCTGCTGAATGCAGAACCATAGAAACTCCAGTCCGGATGCGCTGACAGTTCTTCGAAACGCTCATTGTGCGGGTCGGTAGGCAGAAAGAATGCGGCGGGATCGGCAGTATGGAACATGATGAAGACGCCCAGCTCAGCGGCTCGCGCGAAAAGTGGGTCCAGTCGCGGATCATCGATGCGCAGCAGCGAGCCATCGCTGTCATGCAGGCGCAGGCCCAGGTCCTTCCATATTTTCATTCCGATCGCGCCGGCACCGACGCACTCCTCCAGCCGGCGCAGCGACCGATCGAAGAAACCATCTTCACCCAGGTCGCGCCAGTCCATCCACGCAATAGTGGAGAAGCGGCTGGGAGACGCTGCACGAAGCCGCGCGAGGCTCTCCAGCCCATCGGTGCCCGGCTTCATCGTGATGTTCACCAGGTGCTCGATGCCGCAGCTATCCATGATGCGCAAAACGTCCGCGGGCTGCAGCCCATCGATGTGGTTATGGAAATCGATCGCAGGAAATCGGGGCCGTTCGATCGAGTGTTCCGCAACCCGAAGCATCGATCGCGGTTTGAAGTCGCTCAGGTTCAAGCTGACCTTGCTCTCGGCAGTCATCATCGAGACGAACGGATCGCGCTCATCGCCGGGCATCTTGGCTCCCATCGTTTGCTGATATGTTCTGGTCTGACGCAAGAGTGTTCATGCGCTGTGTTCGGCAACGGAGACTTCGTGCGAGCGGAGAAATGCCGAAAGAGTCTCCCGATCGGGCTGAGCAGCCGTGCCGCCCACGCCAGTCGCCGAGAGAGCTCCGGTCGCATTCGCCAGCAGTAGACAGTCACGCAGCAGCCGCTGTGTAAGCAAGCCGTGTACGAACCCCGCTGCGAAGGAATCACCCGCGCCGGTTGTATCCACCGCATCTACTCGGAATGCCTCAAGGTGGACCCTCTCTGCACCACGCACGGCGGTGGCGCCGTTCCTGCCCTGCTTCACAACCGCACACGCGGTGCGCTCGCCGAGCACTAGGAGAGCATCGGTCGTGTTCGATTCGCCGGTCAGAGCCTGCGCTTCCTGCTCGTTCACGAACACGACATCGGCGGATCGCATGACCTCCCATATCTCCGGCGACCAGACCTGCGACGGATCGGAATTGGGATCGAAAGAGACCGTAAGTCCGGAAGCCTTCGCCTCGCGGATCAGGCGAAGAAAGTCTGGCCGCAGCCGCTCCTGCAGGAAGTAGGAAGTCAGATGCAAATGCCGGAATCCATCGAAGAGGTTTGCAGGCAGATCCCGATAGCCAAGATCTGCGATCGCGCCGAGGTGAGTGACAAGTGCGCGATCATCGCTGGTACTCAATACCACGGTCGCGCCTGTCGGTCGCGATGACACGAGAAGGCGTCCGGTCGAGATGCCCATATTCTCCAGTTCTTCGCGGCAAAAGCGGCCAAAATCATCATCGCCGACCTTGCTGACGAAGCCCACCGGGTGACCGAGACGCGCAATGCCGCTAGCGAAGATCGCCGAAGCGCTACCCAGCACCATCCGCATCTCCTGCGCGAGGACTTCGCTGCCAAGCACGGGCGGCGAAGCAAGTCCCGAGAGCACGATATCTACATTCAGCTCGCCGACAACCAGCACAGCAGGGAGCACGCGTTCACATTCCTTTCAGTCAATTCTCGACCAAGTGTCCGGTCCGACCCGCATCATCGTTTGCTTTCTTTTTGTTTCGATTTATTCCTGTGAGTGTAATACAATCCTCGACTGTTGAGGTGGGTCGATTCGATCAGGAGAGATGTTTGTGGATGCATTGAGCGCTTTGTTGGAATCGCCGGAACGGGGAGCTGGGCATACTGCCGGGGAGATTGCCCAGCAGCCGCATACCTGGCCGGGCACGCTGAGCCTGTGCCGGCGGCAGCAGGGGGATCTTCGGCGATTCGTTGCAGACACACGGGGGCCGGTGCTGTTGGCGGGCGCCGGGACGTCAGACTTTGTCGGCAGGTGTCTGGAGCGGCTGCTGGAGCAGCGCTGGCGCAGGCCGGTGCGCGCGGTGGCCAGCACCGAGTTGCTGACGGGCATGGACCAATGGCTCCGTCCCGACGAGCCGGCTCTGTGCATCTCGTTCTCGCGGTCTGGCGATAGTTCGGAGGGCGTGGCGGTCATTGAGGAGATGATGCACCGCTTTGGCCGGGTTGCGCATCTGGTCGTCACCTGCAATGCGGACGGCGCGATGGCGAAGCTGGCGCACGATCATCCACGATCGTACGCGCTGGTGCTCGATCCGGCGACCAACGATCGCGGCCTGGCAATGACCAGCTCGTTCTCCAACATGGTGGTAGCGGGGCAGGCGCTCGCGTATCTTGACGATCTCGACGGGTATGCGACGAATCTCGAGCGGCTGGCGTCTAGCGCGCAGTCGTTGCTTCCTCGGGTGGCCGATGCCGCGGCAAATCTTGCGAAGAGCGGCTTTACACGGGTGTGCTTTCTCGGCTCGGGCGCTCTGATGGCGACGGCGGCGGAGTCCGCACTGAAGGTGCAGGAGCTGACCGCGGGCCGCATCTTCACCATGTCGCAATCCTTCCTCGGGCTACGCCATGGGCCGCTCTCGTTTATCGACCGGCAGACGCTGGTGGTCGCCTACCTCGCGTCGGATCCGCAGACGCGTTCGTATGAGACGGATCTACTGGCCGAGCTGCGCAATAAGAAACTCGGGGCGACCATTGCCGCCACGGGATTCGCGTTGACGGGCGGGGTATCGGACGCCGCGGACGTATCGCTCGGGCTGGGCAATGATCCACGCAACACGCCGCCGGATCTGCTGCGCCCGCCGCTGGACGTGATCTTCGGCCAGTTGCTGGGACTGTTCTGTTCGCTCGAAGCTGGCCTCAAGCCGGACACGCCCAGCCCTTCGGGTGCGATCTCCCGGGTAGTCTCGCACGTCAGGATTCACTCGGCGGTGGAGCGGACAGCCCAGCCGGTCGCGGAGAGCAAGTGATTCCATCGAAGCGCCGCTTCGCCCAGACCATTCTGTCCGTCACATTTTCTGTCGTGCTTGCCAGCGCGGCACTGGCCGCACACGGCTGGTGCGAACAGCAGGATGCCTCGCCCGCGGGCGCGAGTACGGGAGTCGTATACGGGTCCGTGAAGGGCGGCTCAACGCAAGATCAGATCGGCGATGGAACGATCGAAGCGCGCTGGGCGCTTGATGACGGAAGGCCGACGCTTCTGGACGTACGGAACCTGCGCGACGGCCACGTCATCCAGCTGAGTACTCCCTTTCGGATCGCGCTGGGGAAAGACCACATCGTTGAGCCCGCAACGATGAAGCTGCTGGAACCGGGGCAGATGGAGAAACTTGTTGCCGATCCGAATGCCACAGTGGCCGCCGAAAAGCTGCCTGGCACCTCCATTCGCTACAGGCTGGGCGATCCAGCGGGGCGTTTCGAGGTGGATTGGGCGGTTGTGATGCGGCAGGATGCGCATTACATCCGGCAGGTGCTGACCATCACGGCGGGCAAGCAGGATGTGGCCATCACGCGCATCTCGCTGATCGATGCGACGGCGCCTGAGATGAGACTGACAGGAACGGTGAAGGGATCCCCGCTGACAGCGGGCGACTTTTTCCTCGGCCTTGAGCATCCGCTTTCCACCTCGAGCGTGGTCCACGAGCATGGCGTGGCCGAGATGGAGCGCGTGCTGCCGTTGCGCGCGGGCCAGACGGTGACCTATTCCTCGGTTGTGGGCGTGGCCGCGCCGGGCCAGATGCGCCGAGATTTCCTTGCCTATATCGAGCGCGAGCGCGCGCATCCATACCGCACGTTCCTGCACTACAACAGCTGGTACGACATCGGCTACGAGAACCCATACACGCAGGAGCAGGCGCTGGACCGCATCAACACCTTCGGGCGTGAACTGCATGAAAAACGTGGGGTGACGCTCGACTCCTTCATGTTCGACGACGGGTGGGACGACCTGCAGGGGATGTGGGCGATCCGCAAAGACTTCAAGAACGGCTTTCTCCCGCTGAAGGAGGCAGCCGCGAAGTACGGCACGGCGCCGGGCGTGTGGCTCTCGCCATGGGGCGGCTATGCGCAGGCAAAGCAGGATCGCATTGCCGAAGGCAAGCGCGAGGGATATGAGATCGAGAACGGCGGTTTTGCTCTCTCCGGGCCGAAGTATTATGCGCGCTTCCACCAGGTGTGCACGGAGATGGTGAAGAAGTACGGCGTGAACCAGTTCAAGTTCGACGGCACCGGCAACGTGGACACGGTAGTGAAAGGCAGCGCGTTTGACAGCGACTTCGATGCGGCCATTCACCTCATCAGCGATCTACGGCAGGTGAAGCCTGACCTGTACATCAACCTGACGACCGGCACCTATCCTTCACCCTTCTGGCTGGTGTACGCGGACTCGATCTGGCGCGGCGGCGACGACCACAGCTTTGCCGGCGTAGGCCCGGAGCGCGAGCGGTGGATCACCTATCGCGATATGGATGTGTACGACAACGTGGTGAAGCGCGGGTCGCTGTTTCCCCTGAACTCGCTGATGCTGCATGGGCTGATCTACGGGCAGTATGCCTATCAGTTGAAGACAGATCCGAACGGGGACTTCAAGAACGAGGTGAGGGATTATTTCGGCACCGGGACGCAGCTGCAGGAGATGTACATCACGCCATCGCTGCTGAAGCCGGCCGACTGGGATGTGTTGGCGGAGGCAGCGAAGTGGTCGCGCGAGAACGCCGCGGTGCTGAAAGACACGCACTGGGTGGGCGGCGATCCGCGCTGGCTCGAGGTCTACGGATGGGCGTCGTGGACCCCCCAGAAGGCGATCCTGACCTTGCGCAATCCGAGCGACAAGCCACAGGAGTTCCGGCTGGATGTAGGACAGGCATTTGAGCTGCCGGCGGATGCAGCGCGGCGTTTCCGCGCGCACAGTCCGTGGAAGGATGAGGCTTCTACGCCGAGCGTAGAACTCGAGGCGGGGGCGCCGCACACATTCCATCTGGAGCCATTCCAGGTGCTGACGCTGGAGGCTGTTCCGGAGTAATTGGTCGACCCTTCGAGGTGGGCTGCATTGCTGGGAACACCCGATTTTGGGATGTAAATTTGTGTTCGAAAAGGGCGTTTGCGGACGCATTTGGTGCGGAACTGTGTGCGAAAAAGGCCGTTCGCGGATGCGTTTCGGGCCGGATTTGTGTCCGAAATCGGCCCCTTCGGGAGACGTTCCGGAGCGGGCTACCGGTGAAACGGGGCTGGCAGATGTTTCGTTCTGTTTCGATTTTTGTGGTTGGAAGTCCCTGCCCGGAGCCTTCCAAACTCGGCCTCGTATCTCCTGAGTAGAACTCGGCCAAATCACGCATACCGCGGCCGTCGCGACTCTCTCGTCTTGTCACTGCCTTTGAAGCGGGCGTGCAGGCCCGGCGGTACACTGCCGGAATGTCGCTGTTGATCCTACTTGCGCTACTGGCGCAGGCGCAGGCACCGCCGGTAAAGTTGGCGGCGTTGTCGAACTTCGGCGCAACAGTGATCAAGGTGGGGCGGAGTCCCGGACCGGTCTCGATCGGCAGGCTCACGCGCGAGGGCCATCAAGATATTGTCGTCGGCAACTACGACGACGGGACGGTGAGCGTTCTGCTGGGGGACGGCAGGGGTAATTTCCAATCCGCGCCAGGATCGCCGTTTTCATCCAACCCGAATCCCAACGACATTGCGATCGTCGACATGAACGGTGACGCAATTCCTGATCTGGTGATTGCGAATACCCAGACGCCTTATTTGACAGTTCTGTTGGGAGACGGAAAAGGCGGGTTTCGGCCAGCGGCAAAATCTCCTTTTGCGACAAACTCCGAACCGCACCCGCACGCTGTGGCAGTGGGAGATTTTCTTGGCAACGGGAAGCCGGCGGTGGTCACGGACAGTTGGGGCAATGACCGAATCCTGCTGTTTGCGACCGACGGGAAGGGCAATTTGAACTTGCCGGGCCGCTCATTCGACGCCGACCTGCACGCCGACTCGGGTGTCGCGGCAGCGGATTTCCAACGCGATGGCCACCTCGATATCGTGACCGTGAGCCAGTCCGCAGGCGTGGCGGGCTTATTGCTAGGCGACGGGCACGGCGGTTTCCGGAAGGCGCCAGACTCGCCGTTTCCCGCCGGTGAGCAGGCGTGGCAATTCGCGGTGGGTGACGCTAACGGTGACGGCAATGCGGACGTACTGGTGATCCCGTACGAGCGTGACTTGCGGGACCGCGGCCAACTCGACGTACGGATCTTGCTGGGCGACGGCCGGGGCCGCCTTAAGCCGTGGCGTGGCCCGAAGCTTTCGCTCGAGGGCTGTGCTGGACCCGCGCGGGTTGCCATCGGCGATATCAACAGTGACGGTTACGCGGATGTCGTGGTCTCCTGCGCGCAAAACAACAGGTTGATTGCGTTTCTCGGCTCGCGGGGTGGCACATTCTCCCGCGCCGTGATCGACGTCCCCACGGGCTGGGGCGGATTGGCGATAGGCGATCTCGGGAGCGGCGGCCCGGCGAGCATCGTCGTGGCAAACAAGAACCGCGGCACGATCACAATTCTCACCAGTAAATAGGGGCACATATTAGGCGCTCCCGAAGGATGAGTCAGATTTCCGGCACAAGTGGTTCTCAACTGGCGATATCAGGGCTTAGCGCTCATTGAGAAGAGGCTACGGCTGGAACGAGCTAATCAGCACCGGTCATCCAGACGAGGGTGGTTTCGGGATTGCGAGTAATTCGGGAGCAGCGCGGAAGCGTCGAGTTCGTACGAAGCTCAATGAGTGCATCGCGATTTTGCCTCCATCGAGGAAGCGGTTCCGTTGCTCCAGGTTTCAGAGTCACGACCTGGGCACTTTGCGTCAATCCGCCGTTTGCCAAATTGATTCGGGGTAGCTGGTTTGCTAAGGTCGTCGTCATGTCCGGGCGTTCCAGCGAGCAGATGCGCGAATTGCTCGACTCCCTTTATCGCGTGGATTCGGGACGAATCCTGGCAACGCTGATCCGTTTGCTCGGTGATTTTGATCTTGCCGAGGAGGCGATGCACGAAGCCTTTGCGGCTGCGCTGAGCCTGTGGCCTGGGAGTGGAGTACCCGGCAACCCGCGACCATGGTTGATTTCGACGGCCCGATTCAAAGCCGTTGACACTCTGCGTCGACGCGCAAGATTTGATGCGTCTCAAGGCGAGCTCGTTCGATATCTCGACGCGCAAGGCAGTTCGGCAGAAATATCCAATGAAGCAGACAGCTTTGAGGATGATCGGCTGCGCCTGATTTTTACGTGCTGTCATCCATCGCTAGCGCCAGAAGCGAACATTGCGCTCACCTTGCGTGAGGTGTGCGGGCTGAGCACGGAAGAGATTGCAAAGGCCTTCCTCATCCCTCCGCGTACGCTGGCGCAGCGCATTGTGCGAGCAAAGGCAAAGATTCGAGAAACACCGATTTCGTACGAGGTGCCGACGCCGGAGGAATTGCCGGAGCGACCGGGCGCGGTGCTTCAGGTGATCTATCTCCTCTTTAACGAGGGTTATTCGGCTGCGGCGGGAGCGGAGGTGACGCGGGCCGAGCTAACCGGCGAGGCGATTCGACTAGGCCGGTTGCTGACTGAACTCCAGCCAGAGCCGGAAGTGATTGGGCTGCTTTCCCTGATGTTGCTGCAGGAATCCCGTCGCAGCGCAAGAACCTCTCCGACCGGAGAGATGATTTTGCTGGAGAACCAGGATCGCTCGCTCTGGAACCGAGAGCAGATCGCCGAGGGAGTGGAATTAGTGGAAAGAGCGTTGAAGTCCCGCCGCTTCGGCTCTTACACACTGCAGGCTGCGATCGCGGCCGTTCATGCGGAGGCGGAATCGGCCGGTGCGACCGACTGGCGGCAGATTGTCGCGCTTTACAACCAGTTGGTACGAATTCAGCCATCGCCAGTTGTACAGCTAAATCGTGCCGTGGCAATTGCAATGCGAGATGGTCCAGAGGTTGGTCTGGCGCATATCGACGCGGTGCTTGCGCATGGCGAATTGGAAAGCTATTACCTGGCGCATTCAGCACGTGCCGACATGTACCGCAGGCTCGGCAGGACAGCTGACGCTCGGTCCTCGTATCAGAAAGCTTTGGCCCTGACCCACCAGGAGCCAGAGCGGCAATTCCTGCAAGAGCGGATTCGGCAGTTGAAATAAAAATTGGAGTAGCTGTCGATTTTCGGTCTCCCGAACGACTAGCTGATAACAGAACCGTGAGCTACCGGCTGTCGGAGTCAGAGGGAACGAGGAGGAATCGATGAAATATATCTGTTTGGGATACTACGACCCAGCAAAACACGCGGGCAGGACCGAAGACGAGCAACATGCGATGTTCGACGAATGCTTTGAGTACGACGATCATTTGCGCACCAACGGGCACTTTAGTGCGGGCGAAGCTCTTCAACCTGCTGAAACTGCGTTGACCCTGTATTGGAAGAACGGCAAAGTCGCGACGACTGACGGTCCCTATGCGGAAACCAAGGAACAGCTTGGCGGCATTCTCGTGCTTGAGGCGCGGGACATGAATCATGCCATTCAGCTCATGTCGCAGCATCCGGCCCTAAAGTATGGGTCGTTATTCGAAATACGTCCAGCTGCGGATTTGAACGAGATGATTAAGGAAAGCGAGCAGCGACGGCGAGGGGACACTCAGCGATAAAGGCGATCCCAGGGTAAGGAATGCATTTCAAAAGCGAGGAGCATACATGTCAAAGGTTCGTGTCGCGGGATTTGGTGTTTCGTTGGACGGTTTCAGCGCAGGGATAGAGCAGAGTCTGGACGATCCGCTGGGCAAGCGCGGTCCAGAGGTCTTTAGTTGGTTCTTCCATACCAGAACATTCCGCGCCATGCAGGGGCAGGAAGGCGGATCTACCGATGTGGACGACGTGTTCGCACGGCGGGCCATGGAGAATTTTGGCGCGTTCATCCTTGGTCGCAACATGTTTGGACCTGTCCGTGGCCCATGGCGGGACGACGCGTGGAAGGGATGGTGGGGTGCCAATCCGCCATACCATGCGCCGACTTTCGTTCTGACGCACTACGAGCGTGAGCCCCTCGTGATGGAAGGCGGGACGACCTTCTACTTTGTCACCGGCGGAATCGAAGATGCGCTGAGGCTCGCGAAGCAAGCGGCGGGTGACAAGGACGTCAAAATCGGAGGCGGTGTTTCCACCGTGCGGCAGTATCTACAGGCTGGGCTGATCGATTCCCTCCACTTTGCACTTGCACCAGTTGCCCTCGGCCAAGGTGAGGCACTCCTTAGCGGTATAGACCTGCCCGGGCTGGGATTTTCTGTGACGGAGCACCAGGCCACGGAGCACGCAACGCATGTCGTGCTCACGAGAAGATAGCAGGCGTAGCAAATCTCTCCGTTGCGCTACAGTCGCGATCACGGCGCGATTGTCCTGAGCCTCTTCAGTCGATACCCAGCTTGTGCTGCATTTGTTCGAGAGAGATGCCGCTGGTCTCCGGGTAATAGAAGAGGACGACGAAGAAGTCGACCACCATCATGGCGGCGAAGAAGATGAAGGGGTAGGCGCCGGAGGACTTCGCCATCACCGGGAAGACGAACGAGATGATGGCGTTGGTGACCCAGTGGGCAGAACTGCCGAGGCTCTGGCCCTTGGCGCGCACGCGGTTGGGAAAGACCTCGCTGATGTAGACCCAGATCACGGCGCCCTGCGAGATGGCGAAGAAACCGATGTAGACGATGAGCAGCCAGACCAGCCAGTTCAGGTGGCTGTGGGTCAGGAACAGTATCGAGATCATGGTGAGGCAGATGGCAAGGCCCACGGTGCCGACCAGCAGCAGCTTCTTGCGGCCGAACTTGTCGATAACCGTCATAGCCAACAGGGTGGCGACGAGGTTGGTGGCGCCGACGGCGACGGCCTGCAGATCGCCGGAAACTTTGCTCGCGCCGGCGAGCGCGAAGATGTCGTTCAGGTAATAGAGAATCGCGTTGATGCCGGCAAGCTGGCAGAACATGCCGACGGTGAGGGCGAGGATGACCGGCTTGCGATACTTCCGTGAGAAGAGCGAATCGCTGGACCCGGATCGCTCCAGATGTACGGAGGCGACGATCTCGTCGAGCTCTTCTTTGGGCTTGGGAACACCGGTGAGGCGAAGCACCTGAAGCGCTTCATCGAGATTGGATTGCGTGACCAGCCAGCGCGGGCTTCGCGGAATTAGGAAGAGCATGGCGAGAAAGAGCGCCGCCGGAACGGCGGATACGCCAAACATCCAGCGCCAATCATTCGCTCCGAAGTGCATGGTGCCGACCACGGCGTTGGACACATACGCGAGCAGAATGCCCAGCACAATATTGACCTGAAAAGATCCGACGAGACGGCCGCGCCAGGCGGGCGGAGCAATCTCCGCAATGTACATGGGACCGAGAACGGACGAACCGCCGATGCCGAGGCCGCCGATGAAGCGAAAGAAGATGAGCGCAGGCCAGTTCCAGGCGAGGGCGCAACCAATCGCAGAGAGCACATAAAAGAGAGCCATGACCCGCAGGCTGTCGCGACGGCCGAACTTCTGTCCGGGAATGCCGGCGGCCATGGCGCCGATGACCGTGCCCACCAGAGCACTGGAGACGGTGACGCCGAGCAGTGCGGGAGTGAGGTGATAGGCGTGGGTCAGAGCAGAAGTGGTTCCGGAGATGACGGCGGTATCGAAGCCGAAGAGCAGGCCGCCGAGTGCGCCCACGATCGTGCTTTTTACTACGTGCGAGTTGATGCTCATTCACTCTCCAAAGCGTGTGTCGGCCGTGGTGTGGTGCGCGCGGGGCGTTCTTCGGGACTTGTCGTAAATCTCCGTATAACGTTACCTTAGTTGGCGCCCCTTTCAGACGGTTGAGGAAAAGCAGATCCCTCCACTGCGCTTCGCTCGGGTCGGCATGACGAATCCATTGCGTGTCACCTTACGCCTATCGTGCTTTTCCCCTAGACTTGTGTCACATGTCTTTTCGCACTGTGAGCCTCTCCTTTTTGCTCTGCTCCGCCTCCCTGGCCTGTTTTGCGCAGGGCACCAAAGTCTGGACCGAGTCGCACATGGAGGAGTGGGAGAAGGGGCGGCCTGCGGGGATCGCCATTTCGAGCGACGGGTCGCTGGCAGCGGCGCCTGCCAGCACGCTGCTGACGACGACACCCTCCACATATATCTGGGGGATCGCTAGTGATAAATCAGGCAATGCTTATGTGGCGACGGGATCGCCTGCGACTGTTCTGCGCATTGCGCGTGACGGCAAGTCGACCACAATTTTCAAGACCAAAGACATGAGCGTGCAGGCGCTCGCGGTGGGGCCTGATGGTTCGGTTTATGCGGCAACGCTGCCAGACGGCAAAGTCTTCCGCATCCCTGCCGGCGCGACCGATGTGGAGGCGGAGAAGGCCACTGTTGTCTTCGATCCTGCGAAGGTGGGAGGTCTGAAGCCAGATGGCGCGGCCAAATACATCTGGGACCTGGCCTTTGGACCGGATGGCGCCCTGTACGTAGCCACCGGCGGGCCTGCCGCGGTGTATCGCGTGCGCACGCCTGCTGGAGATGCGCATGTGGAGCGATTCTTCGAGAGCGACGAGCAGCACATTCGCGCCCTCCTGTTTGAGAAGGACGGCAGTTTGCTTGCCGGCTCGGATGGCGATGGGCTGGTTTACCGGATCGACAAGGAAGGCAAGGGGTTCATCCTCTTCAACGCGTCGAAGCGCGAGGTGACAGCGCTGACGGAGTCCCCCGCGGGGCAGATCTATGTGGCGACGGTGGGCGAGAAGGGCAAGAGCAGTTTGCCGCCGCTGCCGGTCCAGGGAATTGCCGTCATGACTGCGACAATTACCATCGTGACACCGGGGTCGGTGCAGGCGTCGAACAACAACGCGCTGGTGCCGGATGGCTCGGAGGTCTTTGAGCTGGATCCCTCGGGTGCAGCGCGCAAACTGTGGGCGCCGCATGACGACGTAGTGTACGGGCTGCACTGGACGCCCGATGGCCTGCTGGCGGCGACGGGCAATCGCGGCCGCATCTATCGCGTGCGGGAGAACGGCGAGTTCGCGGACATCGCGCACTTGGAGGCGTCGCAGGCTACGGGATTTGCGACGGCGCCGGATGGCTTCTACGTGGGGACGAGCAACGGCGGCAAGCTCTTCCATCTGAGCGCGCAGAGCGCGGAAGGCAGCGTGCAGAGCGATGTGCAGGATGCCGGGGCAGTGGCGAGGTGGGGACGCGCGGAGGTGGATGCTACGGGGGCGGGCTATCAGCTCTCGTTGCGCAGCGGCAATGTGAGCAATGCCGAGCGCGGCTGGAGCGCGTGGAAGAGCGTTGCTCCCGACATGGGCATCGCTGCGCCACAGGCGAGGTTCGCGCAGTGGAAGCTGACGATCAAGCCGGGCACACGCGTCAACGCTGTGGCGCTCAACTATCTGCCGGTGAACGTTGCGCCCATGGTGGATGAAGTGGTGGTGATGCCAGGGGCTCGAGTCAACCAGCAGGCACAGTTCCAGCCGCCAACGCCGACGGTGACGATCAATCTTCCGTCAGCCTCGGCGAATGTTGTGAACCTTCAGCAGGACCCGGCGACGCAGCCGCTACAGGGTGTGAAGGATAGGGGCGCGGTGACCGCCCGCTGGGCGGCACATGATGACAACGGCGACGATCTGGTATTCGCGCTCTACTATCGTGCGTCTGGTGCGAACACCGGCGAGCATAACTGGCAGCTGCTGAAGGACAACGTCACGGAGCGGTATTACACCTTTGAAGCGGCGCAGGTGCCGGACGGTCCGTACCAGCTCAAGGTGGTCGCGAGCGATGCTCCGTCGCACAATCCGGGCGATGCGCTGACAGGCGAGCACAGCAGCGAGCGCTTCGTGCTGGATACGGCGACGCCGTTGGTCTCGAACCTGGTAGCGCGTCTCGACGGCGGCAAGATGCATGTGACGGCGGAGGCGAAGGATCCATCCTCACCGATTGCGCGCGCGGAATACTCGATCGATGCGGGGCCGTGGCAGTACATCGAACCGGTCGGCAAGATTTCCGATTCGCAGACGGAGCACTACGACTTCTCTGCCCCGCTGCCGCAACCGTCGGAACAGCTGCGCGTGGCAAAGCTTCCGCCAGCTAATCCTAACGAGCACACCGTGACCTTGCGGGTGGTCGATCGCTACGACAACTCGTCGACGGCGAAGACTGTTGTGCGCTGATCACATTCATGCGCTTTGAACTGTTCATCGCGGCGCGGTATCTGCGGGCCAAGCGGCGGCAGGCCGTGGTGGGGGTGATCACGGCGATCTCGGTTGCGGGCGTTGCCGCGGGAGTGGCGGCGCTCATCATCGCGCTGGCCATCACCACCGGGATGCGGCGCGACTTGCAGGACCGGCTGCTTGGGTCCACCTCTCACGTAGAGCTGATGCGCACGGCGGGCGACGGCATGCGCGACTGGCGTCCGTTGGTGGCGCGTTTGGGAAAACTGCCCCATGTCATGGCCGATGCGCCGGGACTCTACGGACAGGTGCTGGTGTCGCGCGGGGCGCGGTCCGGTGGCCTGATGATCAAGGGCGTGCTGCCGGATGAGGAGCGGCGCGTTACCGATCTGCTGGATATGGTGAAGCTGGGAACGGCACAGGCCTTGCAGCCGGCTCCCCCGTTGATCCAGGGCGATACGGCGCCGCTGCCGCCTGTGGTCATCGGTCAGGACCTGGCGACCACGCTCGATGCGAATGTTGGCGACACAGTGCTGGTTACGAGTCCGCAAGGCGAGCTCACGCCACTCGGCATCGTGCCCAAGTTCCAGCGCTTCTATGTTGCCGGGATCTTCCACTCCGGCTTCTACCAGTACGACTCAAGCTTGGGCTTCGTGCGGCTGCAGGATGCGCAGCGGCTGCTGGGCGAGCCGGATTTGATCTCGGTGATCGCTTTCAAGGTGGATGACCTTTATCACGCGGACGCGATTGGGCGCGAGATCGAGCAGGCTGCCGGCGCGGGATTCCTGACCACCAACTGGATGGAGCAGAATCGCGAGCTCTTCCGCGCGCTGCGGCTGGAGCAGATCGTGACCTTCATCGTGATCGGGCTGATCGTGTGCGTGGCCGCGCTCAACATCCTGATCGCGCTGACCATGATGGTGATGGAGAAGACGCGCGACATCGCGGTGCTGATGAGCTTCGGCGTGCGGGCGGAGCAGATCCGGCGCATCTTCTTGATGCAGGGATTGCTGATCAGCGCGATCGGAACCGCTCTGGGACTGGTGCTGGGCTATGCCGCTTCGTGGGCCGGCGGCCATTACCGGTTCATCCATCTGCCGGGAGATGTCTACTCCATCGACTACCTGCCCTTTGCGCCGCGGATTTCGGATGGGCTGATCGTGGCGGCGGTGGCGTTGGGTGTTTCGCTGGTGGCTACGCTGTATCCTTCGCGGTCGGCGGCTCGGGTTTTGCCTGCTGAGGCTTTGCGGTACGAGTGAGGGGTACCCGCCTGCCCTACTTGTTTTTAGCTAATGACTCATTCGTTGGCGGGGCCATCGTCAAAGTGAGGAGCGGTGTATTCAACGATCGGGTTCAATCTCGCCTCAATGCGGCGTCAGGCGATCTGCTCAACCCATTGGCTTCGCCAGGCCGGCGCTTCGAAGGGATCCGCGAAATACTGGGTCTCACGCGCAACCTTGTCGCCCCTGAACTCCATGATGCTCACAGTGTAGGACGGCTTGCCGTCATACGTCAGGATGAATTCGGTGACCCAAAGATCACCGCTGCCAATGATTCGTCGGACCGTAAACCGCTTGTTGCTCGGCTGACTAGCGCGTTGGTTCTGTATGTTGTATCGACCGCTGGTTCGCTCGCCTGACTGCGGATAGTCCAGCACAGCGTCCTCGTGATAGATGCGGTGCTCCGCTTCAAAATCGTTGGCGTCGGATGCCTGCCAGTGCGCGTTCAGGGCTTCACGTATTTGTTCCTCTGGGAGAGACTGCACTGGGAGCGGCTGCCCTGGACGCTCTTCGGTTTTCATGCTGATATGCCTCGCGGGATGAAACCGGGACTGCCCGTCTTCACCACTTCATTGAGCCTCTGCCTGATTTGAATACGATTGATTTCGTCAAACGCGTCTTGCGGAAGGGCGGAGATGTCGAAATTCTCTGTCGCGCGATCCGCCGTTTTGGGCGTGGTAAGCAAAGCCGTGCCGCGCTGCACCGCCCAGGCCAGCAGCACCTGCGCCGGCGTCTTTCCAACTCGTGCGGCAATTTTCGAAATGACGGGATCTTCGAGTAGCCCCGGCCTCATTCCGTGTCCCAATGGCGCAAAAGCCAAAAATACAATGCCCTTCTCCTTGCAGAATTCCAGAAGCTCGGTTTCCGGCAGGTACGGATGTGACTCGACCTGCACCACGGATGGCTTGATTCTCGCCGACTCGTAGATTGGTGCCAGTCCGTCCAGAGTAATGTCGGACAGTCCGATGGCGCGGCATCTGCCACGGTCCACGAGACTTTCCATCGCCCGCCAAGTGTCGAGCAATGTCACGCCGCGGTCATAAATAACGTCGCCGTTTTGATCTCGCGGGTCCTGATCGTCCCCTGGTTGAAACGCAAACGGAGTGTGGATGAGATAGAGGTCCAGATAGTTGAGCCCGAGTCTATCCAGACTGGCTTCGAAAGCCGGCTCGACGCGTTCGGGACGATGATTGGAGTTCCACAGCTTCGTGGTAACGAAGATGTCCTCGCGTGCGATCCCTCCAGCGGCAAGTCCCGCCTTCAATGCATCGCCCACCTCACGCTCGTTCCGGTATCGTTCCGCGCAATCGAAGTGTCGGAATCCAGCTTCCAGCGCGTCTCTGGTGGCGCTTATCGTCACGGCTGCATCGGGAATCAGAGTGCCAAACCCGAGCACGGGCATGCGGCCGTCACCGTGGTTGAGCGGTAGTCTCGTAGTTCGAAAATCAGAAGTTTCAATCATGGTTGACGCCTCGGCACTCTCTCGCCTCCAGTATCAGCGCATGGATAGGCAATGCGCTTGTCAGCGGGCGGGGCGGACACCTCATGTTAGTACTCGTTGCTTCCATTACTCCTGCTGAAGCAAACAACATCTTGGACGATTGCTCCGCATGGGTACCCCGGTCTTGCTGTGGTTCGGGAGAGGAACAGCGGGGCTCTCCATTTCGCTTCGCTTCAGTCGGGATGACAGAGCTTGCCCGGTTCGCTTCGGCCGGGATGAGGGATCGTGGCGTTTTTGGGTTCCGGCGTTGTGGCGGAATGCCATTGTTTGGGGATGGAATTCTTATGGTTGGCGATAAGCTGGATCGCCACTGGAGGTGACCATGCAGATGACCCGCACGCAACAACCCGTGTTGACGCTCTTTGCCGTGGGGATGATCGGGCTGGGCATCCTTGGGTTGATCTATGGCGACTTCGCGATGGTGTGGCAGCCGGTAGCGGCGTGGGTGCCGGGACGGACGGCGCTGGCCTATCTGGCCGCGACGGTGATGCTGATTGGTGGCGTGGGGCTGCTCTTCGAGACGACGGCGCGGTGGGCGGTGCGTGTGCTGTTCATTTACTCCATCATCTGGGCGCTGCTGAAGGTGCCGGCCCTGTTGGTTGCGCCGCAGATCGAAGGCGTGTGGCTGGGCTTTGGCGAGCTCGCCGTCTTGCTGGGCGGCGCATGGATGCTGTTTGCCCGGCTGGGAGGCGTGCGTGAAGACGGCTGGTCGCGGTGGGTATCGGGTGAGAACGGCGTCCGGGCGGCGCGTTGCTGGTTCGCGGTGTGGCTGATCCCGATCGGGCTGTCGCACATCCTGTATGTCAAGGAAACGATGGCGCTGGTGCCGGCGTGGCTTCCCTATCGGATGGGATGGGCGTATCTGACCGGCGCGGGGCAGATGGCGTGCGGTCTGGGAGTGCTGGGCAGTATGCTGCCTCGGGTGGGCGCAAGCGTGCTGCCGCGCGTGGCTGCCTTTTGTGAGGCGGGGATGCTCAGCGTGTTTGCTCTGCTGGTCTGGCTGCCGGCGATTGTGGCTGCGCCCAAGGCGCGGCTGCCGTGGACCGCGTTCTGGATTACGTGGGCGATCGGCGCGGCGGCTTGGGTGGTGGCGGCGAATGTTGGGGCACTGAGGAATGTTGCGACAGAAGAAGCTGTTGCCGTCCGCTGAGTTGCCGTCACGGTTGACTGCGCGTTTCGGGGTTCGCTTCTTTTGCTCACTCACCCCAATTCCTCTCCCACATCTCAAACGCGAGATGTGGGGCACCCCCGTGTCTGAAGTCCGCCTGTGAGAATCTAAAAGCGTCTCCCTGATCGCCGGGGTCAGAGAAGCTAAGCGAAAGGATGAGGGGGAGCATAGAGTTTGACCGTGAGACTTGTTCCTCTTGCTTTGATCCTGCTAACGGTCGTGTGCGTGCCCATTGCGGCTTTGATTCCGGTTTCAAAAACGAAAGGCCACGTTCGGCTGCTTGGCTCGCTGTTGTTCGGTTCGGGGTTCGCCTTCGACTCCCTGTCCCAAATAACGCGGGGAAGTCGATCATTGCCGTACTTCGAGCTCTTCGTGGCGGCGTTTCTGGTGTGGATGGGGCTGAGGAAACATCAAAGGGATCTAGAAGGCAGAACACCTGCCGCTTCGATCCTCTGAGCAGCTACATTGTCTGCGCGAGCCCGTTTGCCGAGAACAAACGTTGACCTGCACGGAAGTGGCAGTGCGAGGGCTACTGTTTTGTACTTTCGCACTCCCCCTCTAAATGGTAGACATTGGTATGGGCGGGTCTGTCATCTCCGACGCGGTGGTGCACCAGGAGGCGGGCGTTGGAAATGCCCTGCTGGAAGTGCGCAACCTGCGCAAGGAATATGTCACCGGGCGGGGCCGTCTCCAACTCTTCGATGATCTGAGTTTCTCGGTCGCCAAAGGGGAGCTGCTGGCGATCGTCGGGACCTCCGGGGCGGGTAAAAGCACACTTTTGCACATTCTTGGGGCACTTGATGCGCCTACGAGTGGTGCCCTATACTTCGCCTCAATCCACTTGAACAAACTTACCTCCACGCAGGCCGCAGACTTCCGCAACCGGGAAGTTGGCTATGTCTGGCAGTTTCACTATCTGCTGCCGGAGTTTACGGCTGCGGAGAACGTCGCGCTTCCCCTGCTGGCCCGCGGCGAATCCCGTAAGGCGGCTGAATCAAAAGCACTTACCTGGCTGGATGAGGTTGGTTTGGCGGATCGGGCGGAACACCAGGCCGGCGAGCTTTCAGGCGGCGAGCAGCAGCGGGTTTCCCTGGCCCGTGCGCTGGTGACCGAACCGCGGATGTTGCTGGCAGATGAGCCCACCGGGGACCTGGACGCGGAAACCGCTGACCGGGTCTTTTCGCTCATCCAAAGGGTGCATGGGAGCCACGGGTTGACCTCGATTCTGGTGACGCATAACCAGGAACTTGCCGGACGCTGCGACCGCGTGCTGCGGCTGCAAGCCGGACATATGGAAGAGGATCTTGCGAAGACTAGGAAGCCGAACCGGACGCAAGTGAGGGAAGGTGCCGGAGGGTTTCCTGCAACCAGGGTTCCAGGGGACGGCAGCTGTTGAAGGTACAAAGCGGCAGGTGAGTCCGGTGGCGTGGGTCGTGCATCTTTAGTAACGACGACTCACATTTCTGTACACGAGTCAGTCGGAGAGGCAGTGGTGGACGACAACCAACCCCACCAACGGTCCTCGGAGGGGGAATATGTTCGAACGATATACAGAAAAGGCACGGCGCGTTATCTTTTTCGCCCGGTATGAGGCTAGCCAGTTCGGCTCGCCGTATATCGAGACTGAGCACCTGCTGCTGGGCTTGTTGCGCGAAGATAAAGCGCTCACCAATAAATTTCTCCGCTCCCATGCCTCGGTCGAGTCGATCCGCAAGCAGATCGAAGGCCACACAACGATTCGCGAGAAGGTTTCTACCTCGGTCGATCTCCCCCTGTCGAATGAATGCAAGCGCGTGCTGGCCTATGCCGCGGAAGAAGCGGAACGGCTGAGCCATAAACATATCGGCACGGAACATCTGCTGCTGGGATTGCTGCGCGAAGAGAAGTGCTTTGCGGCGGAGATCCTGCATGAGCGTGGGCTGCGGCTGGTCGCGATTCGCGAGGAGTTGGCACGGGCTACCCAGGAGAAGGCACCGGCACAGCGGCAGAACCGCGAGTCGAGTCTGCTCGCGGAGTTTTCGCGCGACCTTACCCAGGCCGCTACCGACAATCAGCTGGACCCGCTGGTGGGACGCGACTCGGAAGTGGAGCGCGTGGTGCAGATCCTGTGCCGCCGGACTAAGAACAATCCGGTGCTGATTGGCGAGCCGGGCGTGGGCAAAACCGCGATTGTCGAAGGGCTGGCGCAGCGCATTGCCGATGGCGATGTGCCGAGCTTCCTGGCGGACAAGCGCGTGCTGGCGCTGGACCTGTCGCTGATCGTGGCAGGCACCAAGTATCGCGGCCAGTTCGAAGAGCGGTTGAAGACCATCATGAAGGAGCTGATGGAGAACCAGAACTCCATCATCTTTATCGACGAGCTGCACACGCTGGTGGGCGCGGGATCGGCGGAGGGTTCGCTGGATGCAGCGAACATCCTGAAGCCAGCGCTGTCGCGCGGCGAGATACAGTGCATCGGCGCAACCACGCCGGGCGAGTATCGCAAGTCGATCGAGAAGGACCGCTCGCTCGAGCGGCGCTTCCAGGCAGTGAAGGTGCCGCCGCCGAACGAGGCGGATGCGATCAAGATCATCATGGGTATCAAGGACCGCTATGAGAAGTTTCACGCGGTCAGCTACACGGATGATGCGATCGAGTTCGCGGTGTCGCATTCGAACCGCTACATTCCGGACCGGTTCCTGCCGGACAAGGCGATCGACCTGATCGACGAGGCGGGCGCGCGGGTGAAGCTGCGTCAGACTTCGCTTCCAGAGGAGATCACCGAGGTACAGAAGCGCATCAAGTTCATCGTGCACCGCATGGAAAACGCCATTGCGAATCACGAGTTCGAGAAG
>JBJMGC010000129.1:0-6065 GCA_045808105.1 Acidobacteriaceae bacterium
CAACGGGCCCGTCCTTTTTTGAATCGGGCGCAATTGCACAGCAGCAGACTCCCCTCCAGGTGGTGACCGCGATGGTGCAGAACGAAAAGCACGCCCGGCAGCATCCCACCTTCTTCCGCTACACCTCCGTCGAGCGCTCCACCCGCACCGGTGGCCATCTCTGGACCGAAAACGTCGTCGAGACTTCGGACGGTCTGCTGCGCCGGCTGATTGCCGAAGACGGCAAGCCGCTCTCTGCTGATCGCGCTACTGCAGAGAATCGCCGCATCTCCGCGTTGGTTGCGGACCCTTCTGCGCTGCGAGCCGCCAATGCCGACCGTCGTGCCGACGAAGAGCGCTTAGGTAAGCTGCTGGATGTCCTGCCCAAGACCTTTCTGTTCAGCGCGGACGGCATGCAGGGTGACTGCGTGCGCATCGCATTTCGCCCCAATCCTGACTTCTCGCCGTCCACTTACGCGGACCGGATCGTCCACGGCCTCGCCGGCACGATCCTCATCCGCATGCCGGCCGAACGCCTCTGCGGCATCGAAGGTCATCTGGTCGACCGGGTCAGCTTCGGCTTCGGACTGCTCGGTCACATTGACCCCAGCAGCCACTTCCGCGTCGAACGCGTGCCCGTGACGGCGACAGATTGGAAGAGCGCGCACATTGATGTGCACGTGGACGGGAAGGTACTGCTGCTCAAGAGCATCTCGCGCGATCAGAACGCGACCCACTCCGGCGCAACGCCGATTCCCCCGAATCTGTCGCTGGCCCAGGCCGCGGCCCTTACCCAGCCGACCAGCCCATCCCGATCGGGTCAATGATTCGAGAGCGGTCATTCATGAAGCCTCTCTGTTCAGCGCGCAACCGTACGGGCATCCTTCTGCTCCTCACTGCATGCGTGTCGCCCGGGTGGGCTCAGCTGCCGCAAGCGCGACTAACGGAGCGTCCGTCCTCCCAGCCTCCGCGTCCCCAAACACCATCATCGCCAGCTTTGGACCCCGTCGCGACCATCGGAATCCCAGCAAACATCCCGCTGCGTGTCAAAGTCGACAAGACTGTCACGCTGAAGCCCGGCACACCCTTCCACGGCCAACTCATCGAGCCGGTCTATGGACCCGATCGACTCCTGTTGCCTGCAGGCACCCTGGCGGAAGGCATCGTCTCCGCCACCCCGGCCGCCGATCACAGCACCCGCGTCAACGCAAAGCTCGACGGCGATTTCACTCCGCTGCGCGTTCCCGTCATCCGCGTCAGCGAACTTGTTCTCGCTTCCGGTGCGGCTCTCCCCGTCGACGCTGTCGGCGGCATGCGCAACGCTGCCACCATCTCGCTTGCCGCTCATCCGCGGTCTTCTCCCATCATTGGCCGAGTCAAGGCGATGATCCACGCGAAGGTCCAGGGAATGCATGACACCGCCCGTGACCCACACCGGGGCGACATGCTGAAGCAGCTTCTCTATCGCCAGTTGCCCTACCATCCGCAGCGCGTCTGGGCCGGCTCGGAGTTTGACGCCGTGCTTCGTGAGCCGCTGCGCCTGCCCGAGGCGTCCGCCTCGCCGGCCATGCCGCCCGCCGGAAGTGTGGACCTCACCACCGGCACCATGCAGGCACGCCTCACCGAAGGCATCAGCTCCGCATCTGCGAAGAAAGGCGATCCGGTTTCCGCGGTGCTCGTCAAGCCCTTCTGCAATCCGCAGGGACGCGTAATGCTGCCCGCCGGCACATCTTTGAATGGGCAGGTGATCCAGACGCGCGCGGCGCGCTCCTTCGGCCGCAGCGGACGTCTCCGCTTCAGCTTCCGTTCCATCGGTGCTTCTACCGCAACCGGCGCAGCTCAGCACATCGAAGGGACCCTCTCGTCAATTCAGGGGCAGAAGGGACAGAACGTCGCGCTCGATGCCGAGGGCGGCACCCGCGCCCGACCCGACAAAGGCCGCTTCCTCGCACCACTTGTGCTCGGTGTGATGGCGGTCGCTTCCAACGACGATGACGGCGGCATCGCCCGCCAGGGTGTCACCAGCAACGGCTTTGGCATCTTCGCCCGCGTTCTCACCATGGCGACCGCCAGCCGCAATGCAGCCACCGGATTTGCCGCCTTCGCGACCGCGAAGTCCATCTACCGCCGCTACATCGCGCGCGGCCACCAAGTCAGCTTCCCCGCCAACACCGAACTGTCGATCGACCTGAGCCGACGTTGAGACCGCACTAAACTGAAAGCATGATCCGCACCTATCTCGGCCATACGCCCATCATTCCCGCATCCTGCTACGTCGATATCTCCGCTCAGATCCTCGGCGACGTCACGCTCAGCGAGCACGCAAGCGTCTGGATGAACGCAGTGCTTCGCGGCGATGTGCACTCCATCCGGCTGGGCGCCAACTCCAACGTGCAGGACTGCGCGGTCCTCCATGGCATGCGTTACAAGTGGCCAGTCATCGTCGGAGACTGGGTCACCATCGGCCATAACGCCACCGTCCACGGCTGCGTCATTGAGGACACCTGCCTCATCGGTATGGGTGCCGTTATCCTCAACGGAGCGCGCATCGGCGAAGGCTCCATCATCGCCGCCGGCGCGCTCATTCCCGAGGGCACAGTCGTGCCGCCGCGCACGCTGTGGGCCGGCCTGCCCGCCAAGCAGCGTCGCGAACTCGGCGATAAAGACCGTGAGCAGATCCTGATGTACGCGCGCAACTATCTCGATTACACCAACACCTACCTGGAACAACAAAAAGAATGGAAAATCGCGTCGGAGTAATCTCAGAAAGAGGAGGGAAGCGATGAAGCGCTGCACGCATCTCGATCAGATCCAGGACGTGACCCCGCACACCCAGGGCTGCGAAGAATGTCTGAAATCCGGCGACACCTGGGTCCACCTGCGACTCTGCATGGAATGCGGCCACGTCGGCTGCTGCGACTCCTCAAAAAACAAGCACGCAACCAAACACTTCCACGCGACCAAGCACCCCATCATGCGCTCCAACGAGCCCGGCGAAGACTGGGGCTGGTGCTACATCGACGAAGTGCAGCTCAACTTCGGCTGATTCATCCGAGGTCGAGCTGCATTCGATTGTCTTCTAGCTCTTCGTCTGCGTAGCCCGCAACATCTGGAAGAACGTGTCCCCACGAACCACCTGGAACTGCGAACCCAGCGAAGCCACCAGGTTCTTCGCATCGGTCGGCGTCATGTTCCACGACTCCAGCCCAGCCGCCACAAACAGTGGAGCCGTGCCGTCCCACGATGCCGCGACCTGCGCTAGTTCCGTCTGCCCGCTTGATAAATCGTTCACGCCCACCAGTGTCGCCAACGGCATGCCGTCGACAAAGCTCACCTGGCTCGACGACTCGTAGTTGTACACAATGCCCAGCAGCCCCGGAACGTTGCGCTCGTAGCGATCGACAATCGACGCCGTGAACGGCAGGTCGCTCGAGCCGTTGCGGTTGTACGCAAACAGCGTATCCATGCCCGTGGCCTGCATGTACGCACCGCTGCGCTGTGTATAGCCTTCAAGCGCCGCTGCTGGCCACACTGCCGGATACGTATATCCTGCGCCGGACGGCCCCGCCATCAGCAGATCGTTCGCTGTAGCCGTGCGCTGGTAATAGCTCAGAATGGCGGGCCCCAGATCATAGAGGAAGACGCTGATGCTCCAGTTCAGCGGCACCGCGCCGCGCCCGGGGTCATCCCAGATCGCGCGCATGCGGTGCTGGTTGTACTGCGCGTTGTCGCCCTCCACCATTGTCATCGTTAGGTAGATCTTTTTCTGCACCTGCGGCACCGGCGGATGCGTGATGCGCGAGCTGATGGGCGCCTTCGCGCCGCCTGCAAAAACCGAGCCGTTGATGTAAAAGTCGGCGGCCACCACCGGCGATGCATACTGCCCGCACAAGGTCACGCCCGTCATCTCGTGACCCTGCGGGAACCAGCCCAGATAGGGCGTATCCGGTTGTGCGCGCTTGAGAATCCGCGTGAACAGCGCCGCCTGCGTCGGATCCTCCGGATCGAGCCAGAAGACCGGCGCCTGTGCCGCCACGATGTAGTCGCGGAAGTTCGGATTGCCTTGCTGCACGCTCGGCGCGGTGCTGGTGGCGGAAACCACGTACTCATTCCACATCTCGCACGAGAGCGTCAGCGCCTTCGTGCCTGCGGGAGGCACGAATTTATAGATGAAATACTCCGAGCCATCGGAAAAGCGCCAACCGCTCGCCGTCTGCGAGTTGTCCAGGTCAAAAACGTACGGCGCTTCGCCCGCGCTCCCCGGCTGGAACGACGCAATCACATTTCCATCCGCCGTCACCGTCACCTGATCAACCGACGGTCCCCACCCATCATTTGGATACGCATCTGTCCAGCGCACATAGACCGCGCCGCCACTGGTGAGAAATGGCGTAAGGTCCGCCGTGTAGACGGCTTTGTTCGACCCATCCGTTATCGGCTGGGTCACTTTCAATATCGTCGTCCACTGCACATTCGCCACCTGCACGGAATTCGTTCCGCCGATCGCCGTCAGAATGCGCTGTGGCATCTGCGGCCAGATGTTATCGAATGCCCATTGATACGCCGCCATCCCGTTCGCGAACTTACCCGTCAGGTCCTCGATCACAGGTAGCTGATGCGCCTTCGCCAGGTCTGCCGTGCAGATCACACCGCCGCGCATACTCGCAATTGCCGTCGCTACATTCACCGTGTCCGGCACATTCACGTCGTAGACGACAGCGCCACGAATTTCGGAGCGATACTTCGCGAGAAACTCCCATGGGTCCGTGCTGATGCGGTGCGGCACCGTGATCGTATTCAGCCACGTCTGGTTGCTCGTGTCGGTGCCCCAGTAGAAATAGAGCCGCGGCTGCTTCCGATTCACCTGGCCCTGCAGGCTCACCAGCAGGCACTGCTCGTCGCCGGTCAGCGCAGTCAGGTCCGCCGCATCCAGAAAATCTGCTCCGGGAAAGGTCGGCAGCACGCCCGTAAGCTTCTGCGAACTGGTGGTTGCGGCAAAGCTGGAAAGCGCGCGGCTACCGGCGGCGGCGCTGCTCAAAGCCAGGAAGGTACGGCGGGACAACGTGGTCAGGGACGTAGACATGCTCTCTCCTCAGGGGGGTTGGAGGTGGCAGTTGGTGCGTTATTTTCACGGCTCTAAGATAGCGTTACCAGAGAGCAGGCACACAATAGAAAATCAGCCGGACGGTTGTCAAATTCAGCGTATGAAAATCTCGTGTCGCTGCACTACGTGGTGTGCGGCAGCACTTCATAGGGCCGCATCATCTCGTTGTCCTCGTGTTCCAGAATGTGGCAGTGCCACACATAGCGCCCGGCGTAGCCTTCAACCGGCACGATGATCCGCGTCACCATCCCCGGATCGGCGCGCACCGTATCCTTCCATCCTGCCTCATGCGCCTCCGGCGGCTGTGCCGGTCCGGTAAAGCGCAGCGTGCCCTTCGCCTGATACTCAAACTGATCAAAGCGCCGCCGGTCCAGGATCTGTAGCCGTACCAGATGCAAATGAATCGGATGCGAATCATCCGTAAGATTCACCAGCTCCCATATCTCCGTCGTGCCCAGCGTCGGCTTCTCCGTAATCGGCGCATGCCACGGCGTGTTGTTCAGCACCATGCCCATCGACCGCTGAATATCATCCATGCGCTCATCCAGCGTCAGTCGTCGTGTGCAAATGGCCGCGGCCGCATCGAGCCTCAATGGCGGCCGCAAGACTGTCGGCATCACGCTCGTGTCAAGCGTACCCTTCGCCGCCACGCGAAACTCCATGATCTCGAACGAATCGCTCACCAGCTTCGCTCGCGAGCCGGCCATCGCGGCGAAATCGACAATGACATCCACACGCTCCGCCGGCGCCAGCGGCACACGCTTCACCGCAACCGGAGCGCTCAGCAGCCCCTGATCGTTACCAATCACGTGCATCTCACTCTTGTTTGCAAGCGACAGCCGATAGAAGCGTCCATTCGATCCGTTCATGATGCGCAGCCGGTAGCGCCGCGGCTCTACGTCCAGATACGGCAACAGCTTGCCATTCACCAGGATGGCGTTGCCGAAGACCTCCGGCACCCAAGGCCGGTCCGGATGCTCCG
>JBJMGC010000130.1:0-7406 GCA_045808105.1 Acidobacteriaceae bacterium
CAGCAGAGCTCGCAGCCGCTCCTGGTCTACATCCCGCTGCACCAGGTTCGCCGCGCCTTCCACGAAGATCACCTGCGAAGGCTGCACACCCGCAAGCGCTCCCTTACGGAAGAGCTCGTTCACCGACTGCATCATGCGGTCGTACTCGCTGCGCTCCTGCTCCATGCGGCTTTCGATCTCCGCCCGAATGCGCTCAATCGACCAGCCGCGAAAGTTGCCGTTCACAAAGTTCGCCGCAACCTCCAGGTCCCCTTGCTCCAGGTCATGATCCAGCTGCAGCACGCGGTCCAGCACCGTTCCGCCGCGCGTCACCACCACGGCCAGCACGCGCTGCGCCGTCAGTCGCGAGAAGTGGATGTGCTCCAGCCACTCTGTCTCACCGGCCGCCGCGGTCGCCACGCCTACGCCGCTCGAAATCATTGCCAGCACATGGGAGGTGCGCTCCAGGAAATGCTGCCTGCTGGTGACCCCGGCGAAGCAGTCATCGATCTGCTGGCGCTTCTCCGCCGAAAGCTGTGGCGCATTCGTCCCTGTCGCGGCACGCGCAGCTCCTGCCAGGTGCTCCACGTAAAACCGAAACGCCTTCGCCGTCGGGATCCGGCCGGCCGAGGTATGCGGCTGTTCCAGCAGACCCGCGTCGCTCAAGGACGCCATCACATTCCGGATCGTTGCCGAGCTCATCCCTTCCTTATCCGCATAAATCCGGGCGACCGCCTGCGATGCCACCGGCTCGCCCGTGGCGATATACATCTCCAGGATAGCCGTCAATATCAGTCGCTCCCGCGGACTGATTCGGAGCTCTGCTGCCATGGCCGTGTCACCTGCGCTCAGCTGCCCTACCTGCTTTCAGGTGGATGCCGCCTCATTTATCGTAGCAGGTTGCAGCCCTTCATCTGGCGGTCCCCGGTCGTATGGTTTGGCACGATGATGGCCAACAGACGTACCATCAACATGTTCCTGAATTGGGCTCCTCACCGACTCGTTCGGTCTTGAACCCCACCAGCTCTTTGTTCAGCAGAAAGTGGTCGCCAGAAAGAGGATTCCCATGATGGCCAGGCGTCGTTTGTGGATCACGATTGCGGCAGTACTGGGCGGCATCATCCTGATCCTGCTCATTGCCATTCCCTTCCTCCTGAACGCGGATAACTACCGTCCTCGCATTCAAACCATGCTCTCCGATGCCACCGGGCGGCAGGTCACGCTCGGCCATCTCAGCTTCTCGCTGTTTACCGGATCGCTCACGGCGGACCAGCTCAGCATTGCCGACGATCCAGCCTTCAGCCCGCAGCCCTTCATCCAGGCCAAACAGGTCCACATCGGCATCGAGGTCGGCCCGCTTCTCTTCCATAAGCAGGTTTTGATTCGCAGCATCACCATCGACACGCCGAAGATCAATCTGATCCAAAACCAGGCCAACGTCTGGAACTACGCGAGCCTCGGCAACTCCAGCAAGCGCGCCAACAAACCCGAGACGCAAAGCTCCATGCCCAATCTCTCCATCGGCGTGCTCGAGGTCAAAGATGGCCAGGTCACCATCGCCGATCTCGGCGCACCCACACCGCCGCGCATGATCCAGAACGTTCAGGCCCAGATCAACGATTTCTCGTTGACCACGCCCTTTACCTACTCGCTCTCCGCATCCTTCCCTGGCAACGGCACTGTCTCGGTCAGCGGGAAGGGGGGGCCCTTCAACCAGGCCGACGCCTCGAAGACTCCTTTCACCGCCAAGCTTGATGTCAAACACGCCGATCTCGTCGCCGGGGGCTTCGTTCCACCCTCTGCCGGAGTCGCGGGCATCGCCGACCTCAACGCCGATATCACCTCAAACGGCCAGAGCGCACACGTGCAGGGCACGATTGATGCAACGCAGCTCAAGCTGGCCTCAAACGGCTCGCCGGCTCCGCGTCCCGTGCACGTCAACTTCACCGTCGACCAGAACCTCGCGTCTGTCTCCGGTCAATTGCAGAACACCAACCTTGCCTTCGGAAAGGCGCTCTTCAATATCGCCGGCACTTACAAGACACAGGGCTCGAAGACGAACCTGGACGTGACTGCCGCTACGCAGGGCGCTCCCATCAACGACCTCGAAGCCTTTCTACCTTCGCTCGGGATCCAGATGCCCTCCGGTTCGAAGCTGCAGGGCGGAACCCTGACCACCAATCTTGCCGTCACCGGCACCAGCGACGCGCCAGTGATCACCGGGCCGGTGCGCATCGACAACACCCAGCTCGCCGGTTTCGATCTTGCTTCCAAGATGGGCCCCGCCGCTGCGCTTGTCGGCGCCAAGCCCGGCAACGGCACAACTGTCCAGCTCCTCAGCCTCAATCTGCGTGAGGCCGGCGGCGCACTGGAGGCACAGAACATCGTCTTGACGGTCGCCGGCCTGGGCACAGCCACCGGCAACGGCACCGTGAGCGCGGCCAAGGCCCTCAACTTCCATGTGGTTGCAAAACTTGCTCAAACCGGCGCCACCGGAATGGCTACGCAGGCGATCTCCATGATCGGCGGAGGCGTGGGCGGCGCGGCTGCGGGCGCGTTGAGGAACGGGATCCCAGTCACCATTACGGGCACGGCATCGAGTCCCATCATCACGCCCGACATGAGAGGACTGACCGCCGGCTCAGTGAATCCCGCCGGCCTGCTCGGAAGGAATGGGTCCCAGATCCCCAACAGGCAGAACCTGGGCAAAGCCCTGGGTGGTCTGCTGGGAAGACACTAACGGCAGCGAGCGCATTGCAGCGGAGCGCTCTAACGCCGCCTCCACCTGCTTCTCGGGTTAGGTGATCTCAAACACGTTCTGCTCGTGCGCGCGCTGCTCCTCGGCCCGCTCCATCAGCTTGCGCGCAATTCCATAGAAGCTCGCCGTTCCTACCGACGATGCCTCCGGCGCAAGTGCCACGGGCAGCCCGCGGTCGCCGCCCTGCCGGATATTCGGGTCCAGTTCCACCGATCCCAGGAACGGCAGCTTGAACTGCTGCGCGGTGCGCTCCACGCCGCCCTTGGAAAAAATGTCGATCACCTCATGGCAGTGCGGGCAGGTGAACTGGCTCATGTTTTCGACGATGCCCAGCACCTCCACGTTCACCTGATGAAACATCTCCAGGGCCTTGCGCGCATCCTGCAGAGAAACATCCGACGGTGTCGAGATCACCACCGCGCCGGTCAGCGGCACCGTCTGCACCAGTGAGATCACCACGTCGCCCGTTCCCGGCGGCAGATCAACGATCAGATAATCCAGCTCACCCCATGACACCTGCTGCAGAAACTGCCGGATGATCTGGTGCAGCATCGGTCCGCGCATCACCAGCGGCTTGTCCCCCGGCGTCAGCGAGCCCACCGAGATCATCTTCACTCCATGCGCCGTCAGCGGCTCGATGCGGTTGCCCTCGATCACCCGCGGCTGCGCCGTGGCTCCCATCATCAGCGGCACATTCGGCCCGTAGATGTCCGCATCGACCAGCCCCACCTTCTGACCCAGCTTGGCCATCGCGATCGCCAGGTTCACTGCAAGCGTAGTCTTCCCCACGCCGCCTTTGCCCGATCCAATCGCGATGATCGCCTTTACTCCCGGCAGCGACTGCGGCTGCGGCATCTGCTGTCCATGTGCTCCCATCTCGAATCACTCCCCTGGCCGTCTGCGCGATTCACTCCTCGTGAAATCCTGCACTTCAGCCCATCTCATTAAGCTTAGCGTGTCTCATCGGACCATGCCCATGCCAGCATGGACCGCATGGACGCCATCAAGGCCGCAAATCTCTTCGAAGTCCCTGCCGGCATTACTTACCTGAACTGTGCCAACATGTCTCCGCAGTTGAAGTCCGTCACCGCCGCCGGGCTCGAGGGCGTGCGCATCAAAGCCACACCCTGGACCATCACCGGCGCAAACTGGTTCTCCTGCGCCGAAGAGCTCCGAACAGTTGCGGGCAAGCTCCTCGGCACCGGTGCTGACTCGGTAGCACTCGTCCCGGCGGTCAGCTACGGTATGGCCATCGCTGCCGCAAACGTCGAGATCAATCCCGGCGACTCCATCGTTCTCCTCGCGCAGGACTTCCCCTCAAACGTCTACACCTGGCGCGAAGCCGCAGGACGCCGCTCGGCCCGCATCGTCACCGTCGAGCGTGATCCAGATACGGGCTGGACAGAATCCGTCCTCCGCGCCATCGACGAACGGACCGCCGTCGTCTGTGTTCCGCGCTGTCATTGGATGGATGGCACGCTGGTTGATCTCGTTCGCGTGGGCGAGCGCGCCCGTCAGGTCGGCGCCGCGCTCATCGTGGACGTCAGCCAGTCGCTCGGCGCTGCGCCGCTCGACATCAGCCGCATCCAGCCCGACTTCCTCGTCTCTGTGGGCTACAAGTGGCAGCTCGGACCCTACGGTCTTGGTTATCTCTACGCGTCGCCCAAGTGGCAACAACAAGGCGTGCCCATCGAGCAGTCATGGATGACGCGCCGCGGTAGTTCCGACTTCACCCGTCTCACCGAGTACGACGAAGATTTCCAGGTCGGCGCACGGCGCTTCGACATGGGCGAGTTCACCCAATTCATTCTCGCGCCCATGTGCGCAGCCGGCTTGCAGCAACTCCTCGACTGGCATATAGCCAGCATCGAGCAGTCCATCTCTCAACTCACAGATGAAATCGCTGCCCGTGCACTCGCCGCCGGATACGAGGTCGCGCCGGCGGAACAGCGGGCAAAGCACATGATCGGCATCCGCTTCCGCGGCGGCCTGCCAGCCCGGCTGCCCGCTGCGCTCTCCACAGCGAAGGTCTACGTCAGCATCCGCGGCGACTCGGTCCGTGTTTCGCCGCACCTCTACAACACCGCAGCGGATATCGACCGCCTGTTTGCAGCCATCGCGTCGAGTGTCTGAAATGAGAAGTGAAGATAGCAGCGCCATCGTGATCCAGCGTATCGCGGCACGCGATACCATCCCGCTGCGTGACATCGTGCTGCGCCCCGGCCTGCCGCCCGGCGGAAGTCACTACCGGGGCGACGATGCATCCGACACGCTGCACCTGGGCGTCTATGCATCACGTGACAACACGTTGGTCGCCGTCGCCACGCTCTGCCGTGAACCGATGCCAGGAGAAGACAGCGCCACATCGTGGCGTCTCCGCGGCATGGCCATCCTTCCGGAATACCGCGGCAATCGCCTCGGTAAGCAGTTGGCGCACCGCTGCATCACCTACGCCGCCGAGCAGGGTGGCACGTTGGTCTGGTGCATCTCACGCATCGCCACCGCGCCGTTCTACCGCGCACTGGGCTTCACTGAATCTGGCGACACCTTCTCGCTGCCGCAATACAGTGACGCGCTCTACATTCGCATGCAGCGCTTGTTGCTCTAATTCGCTACCTACTTCGTCGAATTTCCATCAAGGCGCGTCGCCCCGGCCATCACATCCTGCCGCGGCTTCGCCTGCCGCTTGCGTTCCCGTTCCTTCTCTCGCAGCTCGCGGCGCCGGCCAGCATCTTCATAGTGCCGCTTCTCTTCATCCGTATCCGGCTCAAGCCGCGGCACCGGAACGCGGCGCCCCTGGCTGTCTACCGCAACAAACGTCAGATAGGCCGAGGCCACATGCCGGTACACTCCGGCGATCGTGTTCTCCACCCACACCTTCACTCCCACTTCCATCGAAGTGTTGAAAGCGCGATTCAACGATGATTTCAAAATCAGCAGATCGCCCACGTGCACGGGCGCGATGAAGTCGATGTGATCCATGGATGCCGTCACCACATGCGTCCGTGCATGCCGGTATGCCGCCATCGCAGCCACCAGGTCGATGAAGTGCATCAGCCGGCCGCCCAGCAGATTGCCCAGCGTGTTCGTATCGTTCGGCAGAATCAGCTCCGTCATCTCGCTGCGCGATTCGGCAACGGAACGGGTAGGCAATTGCGCGGCAAAGTCCATGTTCGATCTCTCTTCGTCTTTGAAGCTACATTCCAGTGTCGGGCATCGCATCGAAACTCGCAATCCAGCCACGGTAGGTACATCTCTCCGCACGCCGGGCTAGGTTGAATTCCCGTGCTAGCTTGGATTCATGGACAAGATCGCCATGCTGAAGGAAATCCTCGCGCAGAATCCCAATGACGCCTTCGCGCGCTACGGCCTCGCGATGGAGCACGCAAATCAGGGTGACGCTGCGACTGCCCTCGTTGAGTTCCAACAGCTCACCACCGCACATCCCGACTACACCGCCGGTTACCAGATGGCGGCGCAACTGCTCATCAAGGCTGGGCGCGACGGCGAGGCGAGGCAACAACTCGAGGCCGGCGTGGCCGCCGCTCGACGCACCGGCAACTCGCTTGCACTGAACGAGATGAGCGCGATGCTCGACGAGCTCTCTGCCTGAATCTCTTTCTGATTTTTCGATCCTGTGAAAGCCGCTGCATCCTGCTTCGAGTTGCGCCGTGCACTTTTGCGCCATGCACTTTTGCGCAACGTCCAATGCAAATTGCGTGACGTCCATCCCGCAGCCGCAACTCCCATTCTCGCAGTGCATAATGGGCAGCAGCAACGCCCGGCAGCAGAACCGAGCACGCAAAAAACGTGAGATCCGCATCTGCCGGAGGGCCTTTCGTATGCACAAACGCCTCGCGCCCATTCCGCCAACCACCAGATCACCGCACATGTGCTCCGGCCATCATCAGCACGAAAGCCGCTGAGACTCATGAAAATCCCCCTCTTCCCCCTTGAGCTCGTGCTCTTTCCAGGAATGCCGCTGCCGCTGCATATCTTCGAGCCGCGCTATCGCGAGATGATCGCCGAGTGCACGGCTGACCGAGCGCCCTTCGGCATTGTGCGTGCCCAGCGCGATGGTCTTGCCATTGTCGGCTGCACGGCGCGGGTGCTGCGCGTGCTGCACAGCTATCCGGATGGGCGCAGCGACATTCTCACCCAGGGCCTCGATCGTTTTGAAATCGAACAACTGGATAACAGCCGCAGCTTCCTGCAGGCCCAAGTGGATCTGCTGCCGGATATCGGGCCGCCCGCCGAGCGCTCTTCTCGCGAAGAATGCGTGGCGCTGCACTTCGAGGCACAGCATCTGCTCGGGGCCGGTGAAGGCAGCCTGCAGCTCAACCTGGATGCGCCGGTTGCGTACCTGCTCGCCGGGGCCATGCCCGCGGACCTGAACTTGCAGCAGGCGCTCCTTGCGATGCGTTCGGACGCAGAGCGCACCCAGAGTTTGCTCGGCTACTACCGCGTGATCCTGCCCAAGCTGCGCAGTGGCGCCAAGGCCAGCCAGCGCGCCTCCACCAATGGCCACGTCATGTAGGCTGCCGGCCGCATCGTTGTGTCGCGCCCCACATCTAAAGCTGAAACACGTACAGTAAAGAGAGCAGAGCCCGTTGCGACAGGAGGTCCTCCCCGCATGCCCCACCCCGCCACCTCATCCAGGACGGCCAGC
>JBJMGC010000131.1:0-4472 GCA_045808105.1 Acidobacteriaceae bacterium
CGGCTTGGTGCTGGTCACCGTGCCTTCCACCCGCTGGCAATGCGGGGTTGTGAAGACCTCTTCTGTTGGAATGTTCGGGATGCATGCCAGCCCGTTCCCAGCGGTCGTGCCGCCGCCCATCCATACGTGGTCGTCGGCCAGCCCGACGCGCAGATCAGTGCCCGGTCCACGGAAATGCAGCGTGCTGTATCGCCGCTCGTTCAGGAGCCCGGCGCGTTTCCGCAAGCCTTCGTCGTGCGCACGCCAAGCAGCCACTGGGTCGGGCGCATCGACGCGCGAAGCGGCAAAGATCGCATCCCACAATTTTGTGATCGCAACCTTTTTCGTTTCGCCGGGAAACACGGAGGCAGCCCACGCCGGTGTAGCGGCTGCCACGATGGTCCAATTGATGGCGTGTCGCGTGATGAGTTCCATGGCCGGCCGGCTAGCCTTTGAAAAAGCGCGGTTCGCACGCCCTACTTTCTCCGGATCCTCCTTTGCCAACAGAGCCGGGTTGGCGCCCGCAATCGCCATGCGCGCCGCATTGTTGCGGAAGGCCTGGGCAATGCCGTCCTGCAGCCAGGTAGAGGCGCTATCGAAGCTCGCATCGGGCGCGTAGCGGAAGCGAGCCAGCGTCGCATCGTCATCGCTGTAAAAGGTCGTTACCAGCGACGCACCTGCCCGGTAAGCGCGCTCCGTGATGCGCCGCACCAGCGGCAGGGCGTCCAGTGACGCAGTGACCAGCAGTTCCTGCCCTGGCGCCAGCCCTAACCCTACTTCGATCGCTACGGCAGCCAGCCGGTCTAAGCGGGCGGCGTGTGTGGCCTTGGACTTTGCAACCGGGGCTACTGCTGTGCTCATGCTGCGTCTCCTCGAACTACAAATATTCTAGGCGGTCACCTGCGGGCTCGCTCACTCACGCCTGACCCATTGGCTGTAGCATACGTCCATGCCGAACCGACGCGCATTTCTGGGTACTTCAATGGCCGCGCTACCTCTCATCGCCGGCTTCGCCTCTGCGGAACAGGATCATCTGCCGAGTCTCGTCATCGATCCCGCTACCGCAAAGCTGACTCATGAAAGTTACGGCGATCGGAGCATCTATTTCGACGGTTCCACAGAACAGCTCCGGGCGTTGACTGTTGGATGTCTTGTCTTGAAGGCCGGGATGGCACCGCATCCTCCGCATCAGCATCCCGACGAAGAGATCATGCTGGTCACTGAAGGCGCCGGCGAGATCACCGTGGAGACTAAGGCATACCCCGTCGGTCCCGGCTCGATGATGTACTGCAGTGGGCGCCGAATGCATGGCATTACCGCCGGACCGCATGGCCTCACCTTCTATTTTTATAAATGGAGAGCCTGAGCCTGGCGCCAAGGCCACGCTCCGCTTGCTACAATCCGCCTGTCACCCGCCGATCTCGAATCAGGAGCCGACTCCATGTCTGAAGCTTTCGCCGCCCCGGAGTTTTTTGCCGCACTGGACGCCCGCATCGCCCGTTACGACCTGCTGCAGCACCCGTTCTATCAGGCATGGTCCAAAGGTGAACTGACCAGAGACGACCTGCGCGAATACGCATCCGAGTACTGGCACCACGTCTCGGCGTTTCCAACCTATCTGAGCGCGCTGCACGCCCGCCTGGAAGACGCCCCGCTGCGCCGAGCCGTGCTGGAAAATATGGCCGACGAGGAGGGCTTTCCCGCGGGGCGCGCCCACAGCGATCTGTGGATGGACTTCGCCACCGGGATGGGCGCGGAATCCCTCGCAACACGAGAGCGCAAGCTTCAGCCGGAGACGGCAGCCCTCATTGCCCACTTCCGCGATGCGATGCTTGCCTCACCGGCAGCGGCACTGGCCTCCCTTTACACCTATGAGTCGCGCGTGCCGGCCATTGCCCGCACCAAGGCCGAGGGACTGAAGCAGCACTACAGCGCCGATGCGGCCACAGCACGCTATTTCACCCTGCACCAGACCGCCGATGTGCACCATGCGAGTGTGTGGCGGACCGCGATCGAGGCCGAACTGACCGCACATCCGGAAGAAACGGATGTCGCACTGGACGCTGCCGAGAGCACCGCAGCAGCCCTCTGGGATACGCTCAGCGCCGTCGAGCGCGAGCGCCAGCAAGCTCGCACGGGCCTTGCGTAAATCTCATTTGCGGAAGGCGGGCTGCGCGGACTGGTTCCATGTCCACGATTCTGACGCACTCGCCTCATCCATTGATGTAGACTGCGGCCACTCCCTCCGCTGCCGCGGCCGTGTGCTAGCCACTTTATGTCGGTGCCCTCGCCGAGAGTTGCTCTTCGCAGTCGCTGGCTGAAGCCGCGCCCTTGTGAAAACGCTTTATGTCCATGAACGATTCTCTGCCGCGCCTGCTGCTCACCGATGCCGATGGAACTCGCACGCATCCACTGCTGCATTTTCCTTTCACCCTGGGCCGCAGTGGCGAGTGCGATCTCTGCGTAGCCCATGCACAGGTCTCCCGGCGTCACGCATCGATCGAAGCGGAGCCGGATGGTTTGTACCTGTCCGACCTGGGCAGCCGTCACGGCACGTTGCAGAACGGCGAGCGAGTGGAGCGCGTCCGGCTTCACTCCGGCGATCGGATCACGCTGGGGCAGTCCACCGTCACGCTGCTCTTTCTCGATGGCCCGGCACAGGACGAGACGAATGCGCGCAGGCACGATAGTGTCACGGGGGCCCGCGATCTATTGGACCGCGCCTCTGGGCAAGTCAGCGGCTCCGACCTCGAAAAGCTCTCGCTGTTTCTCGAGGCGGCCCAGCGTTTCAACGGCACTCAGGTGTTGGACGATGTGCTCAGCACCATGATCGAATATGCGCTTCGTCTCACGAGTGCAGAGCGCGGCTTCGTTTTTCTGGGTGACGATGTCGCATCGCTACAGCTCCGCATCGGCCGTGCCAGCGACGGCTCTGTGCTCCTGGACGATTCGAAGATCTCGCGCTCCATCGTCCGCGATGCCGCGCATTCCGGACTCGACTACATTCTTGGCGACGCCACCGGTGAGGGCGCCACTATCGGCCGCGAAAGCATCATCGCTCATGATTTGCGCAGCGTGATTGCGATCCCGCTGCGCCGCCGCAGCACGGGCACACTGCTCGGCATGCTCTATCTGGACAGCCGCCTTCAATCCTGCAACCTAAGCAGCGTTAGCCGAGAGATCCTGCGAGCGATCGCGACTGAGGCTGCGACGCTGGTGGAGAACGCGCGCATGCTGGAGGCGGAGCAGGCCGCCGCACTGATGCGCAAGGAGATGGATATTGCCGCGTCTATTCAGCAGCGGATCATCTCCTGCGATCTGCCCACCGTCCCGGGATTTGCGTTGCGCGCCCGCACGCTGCCCTGCACTGAGGTCGGCGGTGACTTCTACGATGTCATTAGTACGGATGATGGCTGCGTCGCCATCGTCGCAGACGTTTCCGGCAAAGGAATGTCGGCCGCGCTACTCGCCTCCATCGTGCACGGCATGATGTACGCACAGATCAACAGCGGCGCGTCATTAGTCGATGCGGTTAGCGCCGTTCATGCATTTCTGTGTGCTCGCGTCTCCGGCACGAAGTACGTCACACTCGTCGCGCTGCGCTGCCGGTGGGACGGCTCGGTCGAGCTGGTCAACGGCGGCCACGTTCCGCCGCTGCTGGTAGAACCAGATGGTCGCGTCAGCTCTATCGAGGATGGGGATATGCCGGTGGGGATGTTGCCGGAGGCGAGCTTTCACGCCATCCCGCTCAGTCTGCCGGCGGGCGGCCGCATGGTCCTGTTGAGCGACGGAGTCAGCGAAGCAGAAAACCCACAGGGTGAACAGTTTACTGTGCCGCACTTCGAGCAGTACCTCTCGGATGCCAACCCCATCGCAGCTGTCTTCGCCGCGGTAGATCGGTTCAGCGACGGTGTTCCTCCGGCCGACGATCGCACCATGCTCACCATCGACCGGCTGGTCTGAAGTCGGTAGTTCGCGAACGTCAGTATTGCCCGCTGATTCGCAGATGACTGCGTACCGCCGACAGAAATTTCTGCCGGGCCGCGGGCGATACGATTTCTTTTGCCAACGCGTCGCACATCTCGCGCAGGTTGTTCGTGCTGCTGGAGGCGCGCCGCACCAGTACCCCGGCGATTGGACCGACGTGCTCCGCCAGTTGCCGTGTGATCTCCGTCAGCGACTCCGGCCGATGCGCGCCAGCCGACGGAGGAGAGCCCGATCCGGACGCTTGGAGCGCTGGATTCTGGATCACGCGCACCTGCGAAACATCTCCCGCCGGCGTGGTGCGCAGGCCGTCGTCTTCCAGAGCCTGAAGAAAGGCTTCCGCCGTCTGCCAGCGTTCCCGCGGACTCTTGGCCAGCGCACGCATGACCGCGGCCGAAAGAGCTGCTGGAATCTTCGGATTGATCTGTGCCGGAGGGATCGGCGCATGTTGCAAATGGCTAGCAATCACCTGGATATGAGTTGTGCCCTCGACGGGCAGGCGGCCTGTA
>JBJMGC010000132.1:0-3438 GCA_045808105.1 Acidobacteriaceae bacterium
CCAACGGGAGAGGGCCTAAGCAAAAGAAACAAAGGAAGTTACACAATGGGCCTCGGGCACGGGAGGGGGTGGGGCGGCGGTTATGCTGCCGACCGCTTCTTGCCCGACTCCTTGTACTCGGCCAGCAGCAGCGACTCGCGAATCGGCTTCTCATGCAGCAGCAGCTCGGTTGCCTTCAGGTTGGCATTCGCATGGAACCACTCCTGCACAATGTTGTCGTGCAGCAGATTCAGCACTGCCAGCAGCGACATGCCCTGGTGATGCGCCATCCACTCGCGCACCAGGGCAGGCTTCTTGAGTGACTTCTGATAATCGCCCGCCTCATAGAAGCCATAAGCGCCCACCCAGCCCATGCTTTGCATGCGCTTCAGATTCTTCAGCGCCTCTACCTCGTCGATCATCAGCGCCAGGAACGTCGAGTAAGGTGAGATCACCGGCCCGGCAATCGCGTCCCACTTCAGCGCGATCGATGGCATACCGAAGGCCAAATAGTGATAGTGCCCCTGGTCATCCTTCTCCGCATAGCCGCACTCGGAGATGCCCCAGGGAATATTCCCGTGCTCCTTCGCATACGCGCGTTGGATGGCAACCACGTTGTCGAGCGTGCGTGTCACCAGCGTGTCCGGATACGAGCGCATCCACAGCGCCGGCATGAGGTACTCGAACATCGTGCCTGTCCACGCGATCAGCGCCGGCCGCCCATACGCCACCGTGTGGATGCGGCCCAGCTTGAACCAGCTCTGCTGCGACGCATCGCCTCTCGCGACAGCGACGAACGCGCCAATGCGCGCCTCGGAGCACAGCAAGTCGTAGCAGGCTTTGTGCAGCTCCTCCTGTTCCACCATGTAGCCGATGGAAAGGATCTGTCGCGATGGCTCGATCAGCCACGCGAAATCCATCGCCGCAACGCATTGCTCCGCACGCTGCGCCAGCAGCGTCAGTTTCTCCACCAGCGCGGAGCGCCGCTCGCGTGCCATCGCCAGCAACGCGCGCAGTTTTTCAATCAGGTAGATCTCCGCCTGGTCCACCGCATTGCCACTCCACGCGCGCTGGAGCCGCACATCCAGCTCGTCAATCGCGGCAACACTGCGCGCAATAACAAACGAGCCAGTGTCTTTCAGCACCGGCTCCAGCGGCTGATACTCACGGTCCAGCCATGGGCTGTAGTCGTGCACCAGCGTGCACACTGCATCGATACGCCGCAGCAGCTCGGCCAACCACCACTCGCCCTCGCCGTGCGCCTTGTCGGTCAGCGGAAAAGCCTGCCCATTCGATCCACGTACGCGATCGAAGGCCGGAGACAACTGCGCCGCATAGCACCAGTCGATCCAGGGCCGTAGATCGTCATTCTCCGGAATCGGCGCCAGCTCGGCAGGCAAGGCCTCCAGCGTAGCCAGCAATGCAAGCTGATCGCGGAGGCCGCTCCACAGTCGCGTATCCAGCAGCGGCTGCAGCAACATCGCTTCTGCGCCTGAGCGCAGCGTATAGAACGACGCCGCCAGATTCCCGCTGTCTACCGACGAAACCACCCGCGGCGAAATCGGCTCCAGCGTGCGCGTGTCATACCAGTTGTAGATGTGGCCGTTGCGCTTCTCCATGCGGTCGAAGGTGTCCAGGCTGCGGTGACTCAAATCCACCAGCTCGGGTACCGTGAGATAGCCGAAGGTATGTGCTGCCTGCCGCGCATTCAGCAGCAGTCCGAAGTTGGTAGGCGAAACGCGCGCCGCCTCGAACAGTTCCTCCTCCTCCACGTTGTCCGGCACCAGGTAGTTGTGCCCCGCTCCGCCGTACTCGTAGAAGAAGCGCCATGTGCGCAACGCCATCTCGCGCAGGAACTCCTGCTGCTTTCCCGTCAGGCTCTGCCGGTCTTCCTGCGGCGGTGCATTCAACCACGCCGTAATCGCGCTCTCGAACAGCCACAGCACCAGCAGCGGCGCAGCCACCAGCAACGACCGCCGGTGTACGATCGCAATCACGATGGCGAGTGCGATGGTGAAGATCGGAGTCGCCTGCAGATAGCGATCCACCGGCGTCGTCTTGCCTCCGGTCGACTCGGCCTGCGCTGCCGTCTCCCACTCCAGCAGCCGCTGGCCGGTGATGAAGCGCCGTACCAGTGACCGAGTGATGGCGTCCAGCGCCATCAGCATCTGGTGCGGGAGAAATGCCAGGTTGATCAGCGTGATCGTCAGGTTCTGCCCGAAGCCGACGAAGGCCTCCTGTACTTCACCCTTTTGTGGGCTGGCCCACGCGCGTCCCACGCTGAACACCAGCGACACCAGGCTCGGCGCGAACAGCAGGATCACCGTCACCAGCGTCCAGTAGAGCGGTCCGCCCGGCAGCCCCAGCCATCCCGCCACCAGCAGGATCAGCGTCATCGTCTCCACTAGAGATCGCCGCAGGTTATCGAAGATCTTCCAGCGCGAGATGTTGGAGATCGGGTTCTTGACCATGCGCCCGCTCTCGTCCGGCACCTTGCCGAAGAGCCACTGCGCGATCTGCCAGTCGCCGCGCACCCAGCGATGCTGCCGTCGCCGGTACGCACTGTAGTGCGACGGATAATCGTCGATCACCTCGATGTCGGTAGCCAGCCCGGCGCGTGCATACGAGCCTTCGATCAGGTCATGGCTTAATAGAGAGTTGCGCGGGAAGCGCCGGTCGAGCACCGCATGCAGTGTGTCAACCTCGTAGATGCCTTTACCCGTGAAGATGCCCTCGCCATACAGATCCTGGTACGCATCGGAGACCGCGCGCGTGTAGATGTCGAAGCCGGTCTGGCCGGAGTAGATCGCCGCCAGCCGCGAGCGTGACGCCGAACGCACGCTGACGCCAACCCGCGGCTGCAGGATTCCGTAGCCCTCGGTCACAATGCGAGAATCCGGATCGATCACCGCGCGATTCAGCGGGTGTGTCATCGCCCCTATCATGGCGTGCGCCGTGCCGCGCGGCAGTTGCGTGTCCGAATCCAGCGTGATGACGTAGCGCACCGTGTGCAGCACGTCCATGTTGCCCACCTTCACCGGGAAGCTGTCGAACTCGCCCCGGATGAACTTGTTCAGGTCCAGCAGCTTGCCTCGCTTGCGCTCCCATCCCATCCACACGCCCTGCCGGGCGTTGAAGATGCGGTGCCGATGCAGAAGATAGAATCCGCCTCCGCCGTGCTTCTCTTCACCGTTGGTGCTCTGGTCGTTCTTCTTCCCGTAGCGCGCATTGAGGTTATTGATGAGCCCCACCGCCAGCTCCACCAGCGGATCGGTATCGTTCGGCCGCGGCCGCGACACAGAATCCGGCAGATCGCTCAACAGCGCGAAGTGCAAATTCCGGTCCTGGTTGGCCAGGTATCGCACTTCCAGGTCTTCGATCAGCTCCCGTACCTGCTTCTCGTTCAACAGCAGGGTCGGAATCGCCACCAGCGTGGCGAACTCCTTCGGCAGCCCCTTC
>JBJMGC010000133.1:0-11356 GCA_045808105.1 Acidobacteriaceae bacterium
AAGCCCTCCAGCAGCCGCTCCAACCGCGCGCGCGGCGCTCCCTCCGGCAAAGCCGAAAGTAGCTTCTGCATTCCTTCAAAAGAAAGCGCCAGCACAACTGCGTCGAACTCCTCTGTTCCCTCGTTGACCCGAAGACGCCACTGTCCAGTCGCCTCATCGCGACATAGCGTTTCGACCGTGCTTCGCAGGTGGACCTTGCCGCCGGCGCGCTCGATCGCCGTCACGACTTGACCGTACATCTCGCTCAACGGGACGCGCGGAACTCCCATCCGCCCCGCCTCCGCCGAAAACAAAAATGCCTCGCGGAAGACCTTCGCCGCATACCGTAGCGAAATGCGCTCCGGATCTTCATTCAACGCGCTGAACAACACCGGCTTCCAGAAGTGCTCGACTGAACGCTTTGTTTGTCCTGTGCTGTGCAGCCAGTCTGCAAAGTTCCGGCTATCATCTTTCGGGTGGCTCCCTCGCAGAAACACTGCAATGGCACGGACGATCGCTATCTTGTCCCGCATTCCAAGAGCTTTTGCTGTCAGGAACGAGAGCGTGCTGTGCAGCGGAGCGGGAAGCCGAGCAGGCTTTAATTCTGTCCGCCGACCACCTGGCTCCAGAAATGTAATGCCGTCGGACCAGCGCATCACATCTTGCGCACCCGCTCGTCGAAGCAGATCCAGAACATTCGTGCAGCAGCCAAGGACAATGTGTTGACAGTTGTCGATGATTTCTCCGACGCCAGGATGCTGGTAGGACGAAGCACGTCCGCCGACATACGGCCGCCGTTCAAACAGCTCTACAGAGCAACCGTCTTGCGCCAACGCGCACGCCGCCGCCAGTCCGGCGACACCCCCGCCCACCACCGCAACCCGGCGTATTCGTCGTGTGAGCGTCATCGCGCAGCACCCCGCAGGCGCAGCGGCAGCATCCGCATCATGCCGCCGGAAAGAATGAGCAGCTTCTGCCACGTAGGAACCTGCACGCGCGTGGTGAACACATCGAAATGCTGCGTCTCGATTTTTCTCAGCAGCCGCGAGTAGATTCGCACCAGCACTCGCAACGCAGGACGGCTGTCCGCATGAATCAACGGCAGCAATCTATCTGCCGATTGATAATAGGCGTGCGCACGTCGCGCAATGCCGGCGAGCGCCAGCCGCTGCGCACTCGTGAGATCCTTCCCCGCTTTCACACGCGCCAATTCAGCAGCGCTGGTGCCACACCCTTTGAGATCCTCAATCGGAATATACACGCGGCCGCGCTCTGCATCTTCACGCACATCGCGCAGGATGTTCGTCAACTGGAACGCGATGCCGGTTTCCTCTGCCAGCTGCTCCGCGGCAGGGCTGCTGTAACCAAAAATCCGTATACAGACCAGGCCCACAATCGACGCAACGTAGTAGCAGTATTGATATAGATCGGAGAACGTCGCAAACGTCCGCAGTTCATCGGATCCAGGGCGCGTCACCATCTCCGGCTGCAGATCCATGGCTGTACCATGAATCAGTTGCTCCAGCAGCTGGTCTGGAATTTTGAATCGCTGTTGCGCGTCGCGGAGAGCCATGAAGACCGGATCAGCTGTATCCGTTCCCTCGCGCCACGCGGCAGTCCAGCGCGCAAGCTCTTCGCGCCTCGTCGCGAAGTCTTTCGACTCATCATCCGAGATGTCATCGGCATGGCGCATGAACGCATAGACGGCGCACATGGCATCGCGTTTATGCGCAGGCAGCGCGACAAACGCGTAATAGAAGTTTTTTGCCTCTCGTTTGGCGATCGCCCTGCACGCGGCATAGGCCGCCTCTATCGGCTGCGATTCGGTCAAGCAGTGGTTCCCGCCGGCCGCACGCCCGGCACAAAGCGGCCTGCCAGCGCATTTAGCAGCAGCAGCGCCTTTCGTGGTTTCGATATCGTGGGCCTCGCTGACAGCACATCACACTGTCGCGCTTCGATCGCGCGAAGGATCTCGAGGCCGCCTCGTGTGAACAGGTCCAGATCGATGGCAAGTTCCCGGTCCACCATGCCAATCAATTTTGCCCCGCGCGCAAACATCGCTCGCGTGTAAGCAATCTGCTCCCGCATCAGCACACGAAATGCTGGCGTAGGCTGGTGATTCGCGATCGTCGCCTCGTCCACCCCGGCCGCGCTCATCGCATCCTGCGGAAGGTAAACGCGCCCGCGCGCGAAATCCTCACGAACATCCTGCCAGAAATTCGCAAGCTGCAGAGCGCTACACGTCTCATCGGACAAGGCAAACCGCTCCTCATCGCGATAGCCACACGCGTACAGCACCAGCCGTCCGACCGGGTTTGCAGAGTAACGGCAATATCCCAGAACGTCACCCATCGATGCATAGCGCGTGACCGTCTGATCTTGCCGGAAGGCGGTCAGCAAATCGGCGAACGGAGCCTTCGGAATATCGCAGATGCGGATGGTCTCCCGCAGCGCAACGAAGACCGGGTGTTTCGCCTCGCCTCGATAGCAGGCATCCAGCTGCTCTCCCCAGGTGTCCAGCAGTGAAAGAGCCTGGGCCTGGTTGCCTACTTCGTCTCCAAGATCGTCGGAGATGCGGCAGTAGGCATAGATGCTTTGAAAATGCGGCCGGAGACGTTTCGGCAAAAGCCATGACGCGACATGAAAGTTTTCGTAGTGTGATTCGGCCAGTTCGCGGCAGTATTGCTGCGCTTCCTCGAGCGTTGGCGTGCGCTCCGGAATTCGATACGACGACGGAAGATACGCCCAGCCCTGTTCTGCGAGAGCATTCCTATCTGTGGCTGTATCGTGTGCAACCGTCATGGCAGAATCACCGTCTTGATCTCATTGGTGCGGCGCATCATGCCTTGAAATACGGAGACGAGATCGCGCAGAGGAGCATGCCCGGTGATAAACGCATCCGCATCGAATGAGGGATTCGCAATAAGCGCCAGGGCTCTGCGGCAGACCGCCGGTGTGTGGTGGAAGCTGGCCTTCAGTTCGATATCGTTATAGTGTAGGTGGTTCGTATCCAGATCGACCCGTGTTCCCTTCGCCGGGCCGCCGAAGAAGTTCACCAGGCCGCCGCGGCGCACCATATCCACCGCCCACTGCCAGGTCAGAGGCAGAGCGACCGCCTCGATGGCAATATCAACGCCGCGATGATCGGGGGTCAATGCGCGAACCGCCGCGATTGGATCTTTCACCCTGGTCATCTGGACCACATGCTGCGCGCCGAGCCGCCGAGCGGCAGCCACCTGCTGATCATGTTTCACCACAGCGATCACGTTGACACCGGACAAGACCGCGGCATGAATCATCAATAACCCGATCGGTCCCGCGCCAATCACGGCCATGGTGTCGCCGCGCTGTGCGCGACTCTCCTCCAGGCCCCGCAGGACGCACGCCAGCGGTTCCGTCAGCGCTGCGTGCTCATCCGTCACGTGAGCCGGAATTTCCAGCGTGTTCTTTTCCACGATGCGCGCCGGGACGCGGATCCACTCGGCATAGGCACCGTTGTTGAACAGCAAGTCCTCGCACAGGTTCTGCTGGCCATGCTGGCACCAGTAGCAGCGGTCGCAGGGCGCGGAGTTCAGCGCCACAACGCGAGCGCCCGGACGGAAGGCGGATACCCCTTCACCCACCGCTGCCACCACACCCGCCAATTCGTGCCCGAAGAGCGCGGGCATATTCAACATTTTGGCGTGGTAACCCCGGCGATAGGTCTTCAGATCAGTTCCGCAGGTCAGGGCGGCGCGGACGCGCACGACGATCTCGCCCGCGCAGGGCAACGGCCGCTCTACGTCCTCGATCCGGACATCTTCCTTGCCGTACAGTACGGCAGCCTGCATGCCTGTCGCCATTACCCTATTTTCTCAGATTGCGCCATGCGTTAGCTTCCCGCCACAATCATGACCTTCATGGAATCCGGATGCGGTTCCGAGGCAAATGCAATCGCTTCTGCTGCCTGCGAAAGTGGGAACCGGTGCGAAATGAGCCGCGTCAGGTCGTAGCCCTGCGTGTAGCCGTCTACCACCATCCGCACACCCTCGTCCTGAATTTCAGCGGATGAGCTGTACGAACCCATCAAAGTCTTCTCGTCCATGCACACTACAGCCGGATCGAAGGTCGCATCTCCGTGCTGTGTCTGCGCAAACAACATGATTCGTCCACCAGGACGCGCTGCATCGATTGCGGTGCGAATCAGCGCGTTCCCTCCCACCGCCAGCAGGACAGCATCTGCCCCCCGGCCCTCGCTCTCTTCACGAACGCGCTTCACAACGTCTTCCGTGCTTGCATCAATCGGGTGCTCCAGCCCAAAGCTTCGTGCGACGGCATGGCGCTGCGGATACAGGTCCGAGGTCACCACCTTCGCGCCGGTCCGCCTGGCCAGCGTCGCCAGCAGAATGCCGATCGGCCCTTGCCCGATCACCAGCACCGTTTCATCGGGCTCCAGATGCAGCGACCGTACGCCCTTGTAAGTCGTGTTCAGCGGCTCGATGAACGCCGCCTGTTCGAACGGGACATCGGCGGGTATCTTGACCAGGCCGCGAAGCACAATCCAGTCCATGACACGCACATACTCAGCGAAGCCGCCGCCGGAAGGCTCAAAGCCGGCCGTACAGCCAACATTCTTGTAAGCCGCGCATTGCGCAAAGGTCTTTTTCCGGCAGTAATAACAATCACCGCAGGGCACGTGGTGAAAGACCATCGCATGGTCGCCGACCTTGAATCCCTGCACGCCCTCGCCCACTGCAGCAACCACCCCTGCCGTCTCATGGCCGAAGATGCGAGGCGCCGAGTGCGAGCCGCTATGAATTTTCTTGAGGTCGGTGCCGCAGATGCCGCAGGTTGCCACCCGCAGAAGTACTTCGCCTGGCCCGATGCGCGGCACCGCCACTGTCTCCACGCGCACATCGTTTATGCCGCGGTAGACGGCTGCTTGCATGGTCTCGGGAACCCGGAGCAACCGATTTGTTTCCCTCTCAGCCGTTGCTGTCTGCATATTTTCTTTCGCTAATCCATCGGCGGAGCGTCTGGCCCAGCGCCTCTGCCCCGCTCTTGCTGTTTCTTCCCATACGCAGCAGCGGCGCCACATAGCGCGGATGTGTCAAAGCGTATGCGGCCACCTGTCTGGTGCGCAACTGTTTCTCCTGATCCAAAAAGTAGTTGAAATCCGGCAGGTCCTCAGTGGCGATATCCGTAACTGCTTTCCAGCAGTAAAACGGTATACCGCGAGCGAGCGCCAGCCGCCCAACGGCCGCTGCCTCCATGTCCACCATGGAGGCGCCGTAACCTTCCGCAACCTTGCGCTTTTCGTCGCGTCCGGCAACGTGGTCCAGCGTCACCAGCTTGATCGGACTTGTCGCTGCCGACGTAACGTACCGGCCGCCACTGGGTGCATCGATCACCTCGCCCACCTCGTAGGCGGTTCCTGGCTGAAGTCCGCATGTAGCCCCGCCTGCCCAGCCAATCGACACCAGGGCATTCAAAGTGCCATAGCTCTCCGCGATCGCGACGGCGCGCTCTGCACGCGCAGCGCCGATGCCCTCCGCGACGGCAATCAGTGCCGCATCGTCCCGCTGCGTGAGAAACGCGCCGTCGGACTGCCGGGACCAGTCGCTCACCAGAGCCTTCAACTCCCCGGGGAGCGCCGCGATGATGCCGATGCGGTAATTCATGCGGCAGGCGCATATCCGTGCGCGCGAAACCAGTCGATCGCTGCCCGAAGCGCCGTGTAAACCGGCACAATCCGGAAGCCCAGTTCACGCTCGGCTTTCGCTGAGGAGGCAAACATCTTTTTCTTTCCCATCCGTACCGCCTCCACCGTAGCCCGCGGTTCCTTGCCGCGCAGCCGCCCCGTCACCAGCTCATCGAAGAACGCAAACGCCATCGCAACCGAATGCGGCACCTTCATGCTGGGCGACGGGAGACCGGTGATGGCGGACATCTTGTCCAGTATCTGCTTCAGCGACAGGTTCTCGCCACCGAGGATGTAGCGCTCGCCCGGTTGGCCGCGGTCGACTGCCGTCACGTGCATGCGCGCCACCTCACTGACGTCGACCAGGTTCAATCCCGTATCCACATAGGCTGGAAACCTGCGGTTGAGAAAGTCGACAATGATCTGCCCTGTCGGCGTGGGCTTGATGTCGTTAGCACCTATCGGAGTCGTCGGATTTAGAACAATCACCTGCTGGCCCTCGCGGGCCGCCGCGATCGCCTCCTGCTCGGCTAAATATTTGGAACGCTTGTAGTGCCCGATCATGTCGTCGAGGGACACCGGCGTGTTCTCATCGACGATCGTCCCATCCTCCCGGAAGCCCATGGTCGCCACGCTCGAGGTATAGACCACCCGCCTCACGCCAACCTCGCGCGCCAGGGCCAGCAGGTTACGCGTGCCGTCAACATTCGCCGCATACATCGCTTGTGGATCGCGCACCCAAAGACGGTAATCCGCGGCCACGTGGACCAGCACCTCGCAGTCACCCAGCGCGGAACGAAAAGTCTCGGGGTGGCGAAGATCGCCAGTGACGGTCGTCGCGGAAAGGCCTTCCAGGTTGTCGAGACGGCTGGTGGGTCTGACCAGAAAGTGCAGCCGGGCACCCTGCTCGGCAAAGGCGCGAGCCACATGACTGCCAACGAAGCCGGTTGCTCCTGTCAGGAAAACGTTCATATGTGATCAGGAGCCCTCGATGAGATGGTAGAGCCGGATGTTGCTCTGCCTGCACGAGGAACTAATCGAGCTTCTCCGGCTCGATCCCGATCCCCTTCTCTCCGGCTGCCTTCTTTTCCCGATACTTCTTCATCCAGGCTTCGAAGCTCTTGCCAGCCGCAGTATCACGTCCGGTAAAGGCCAGACCGGCAATCTCCGCATAGCTGATGGTCAGCTTGTTCCGTTCCTTGGCCGGAATCACCCGCACCGCGGATCCGGCGAGGGTGGTGGCAGACCGGCGGTCGAATACATACCCCTCGACCATGCTGCCGTCTTTCAACGTCAACTGGATATCCCCGCGATAATCGAAGGCCTTCTCGAGCGCGATGCGCAGCTCTTCTTCGTTCGCTATTTCGGGGATCCAGCCCTCCAGCTGCTCGTGCTCAAAACCAGCCGCCACCTCTTGCGTATCCGGCGTCGCTGCTACACCTGTCTGTTCGCTCATACGCGCGATCCTTCCAGCTCATTGCTCGGCGAAGATGCGATCTGCACCAGTGGTGTGCGGCCATGCTCGAGTGGCTGGTTCAGCAGGTCCAGTGCGCCGCGGTCTTTGTACTTGCTGGAGAAGGTGGCCTTCGCCATTCCCCAGAAACCGGAAAGCGAGGTGAAGCCATGATGCACCGTGGAGGGTTCGTAGCCGCAGCTCACCATGCAGTTCGCGCACTTGGGATTACCGCTCTCCGTGCCGTAGTGGCTCCAGTCCGTCGTGTCGAGCAGCTCCTGGAAGGTGTCCGCATAGCCGTCCTGCAGCAGGTAGCAGGGCTTCTGCCAGCCGAAGATATTGAATGCAGGCGAACCCCAGGGAGTGCACTGATAGTCGCGCGTGCCCATCAGGAATTCGAGGAACAGCGGCGACATATTGAACTTCCACTCCTTCCTCCGGTTCGAGAGAATCGCGCGGAACAGTCTGCGCGAGCGTGCACGTCCAAGGAAGTGCTTCTGGTCGGGAGCCTTGTCGTATGTGTAGCCCGGGCTTAGCACCATGCCCTCGACACCGAACGACATCACCTCATCGAAGAAAGCGCGCACACTGTTCGGATCGGCACCGTCGAACAATGTCGTGTTGGTCGTGACGCGGAAACCGCGGGCCACGGCTTCGCGGATACCCGCGACCGCCTGATCGTAACCACCCTCGCGGCAGACCGAGAGGTCATGGTGCTCTCGCTGACCATCCAGATGCACGGAAAAGGTCAGGTACTTGCTCGGCTTGAACAGCCCGATCTTCTCCTTCAGCAGCAGCGCATTGGTGCACAGGTAGATGTACTTCCTGCGCGCGATCAGCCCTTCCACGATCTCGACGATCTGCGGGTGCATCAAGGGCTCGCCGCCAGGAATCGAAACCATTGGCGCGCCGCACTCATCTACGGCGCGAAAGCATTCTTCAGGAGTCAGCTCCTGCTTGAGGATGTGGGCCGGGTATTGGATCTTGCCGCAGCCGGCGCATGCCAGGTTGCAGCGGAACAGCGGCTCCAGCATCAGGACCAGCGGGTAGCGTTCGCGCCCGCGCAGCCGCTGCTTCAGCACGTACGTAGCCACGGTCCACATCTGTGAAATCGGTACTGCCATAGTTACGTTTCTCCCCTTTACCTCATCCCAGCTGTTTCGATACCTGTCAATTAGCCGGCCGGAGCGCTCATGGCCCGGCGGTAGTTCGTCAGGGCCAGCAATGGAAACACATCGCGGTAGGTGTGGTACGCAAGATAGAAGACCCGCGGGAAGCCGGTGCCGGTAATGATGGCTTCACGCGTCTTGCCCTCGCCCATACTCTCGTCCCAGGAGCCGTCCGCGCGCTGCCGTTCCAGCAGCCACCGCACGCCCTTAGCAACAGAGTCACTGCGCGTGTCTCCGGCCGCGAGCAGTCCAAGAATTCCCCAGGCCGTCTGCGACGGTGTGCTCACACCCACGCCGCGGGTGATCGGATCGTCGTAGCTGTGGCAGCTCTCGCCCCAGCCTCCATCGGCGTTCTGCACGGAGCGGATCCACTCCGCCGCCTGCTGGATCTCCGGCTCGTGATTCCACATTCCAATCGCTTCCAGCCCGCGCAGCACAAGGAAGGTGCCGTACAGGTAGTTCACTCCCCAGCGGCCAAACCAGCTTCCGTCCGGCTCCTGCTCTTTCAGCACGAATTGGATCGCGCGCTCGATCCGTTTGTCTCTGCGCGTATAGCCGTAGGTAGCCAGCATCTCCAGGATGCGTCCCGTGATGTCGACCGTTGGCGGATCGAGCATCGCGTTGTGATCGGCAAACGGGATGTGCTGGAAGATCATCTTCGTGTTGTTCTTGTCGAAGCTCGCCCATCCGCCGTTCTTGCATTGCATCGCGAAGATCCAGTCAATGGCGCGCCGCGATACCTCGTACTGATAGCGCTCCCGCGGATTGTCGACCTTGTTCAGGGCCAGCAATACCTGCGCAGAATCGTCGGTGTCCGGATAGAACTCGTTGTTGTATTCGAAATACCAGCCGCCCGGCTGCGCATTGCGCACCTTCACGGCCCAGTCACCCTTGTGGCGGACTTCCTTCGCAAGCATCCAGTCCGTTGCCTTCAGCAATCGCGGATCGGTGCGCGACACGCCGGCTTCGCCCAGCGCGTAGACCATCTGCGCCGTATCCCAGACAGGTGAGACGCAAGGCTGCATGCGGAAGGTCGGTTCCGGATAATCGGGCGTGCCCTCCGGCTCGTCGATGCCCAGCTTCTCAAACTCATCCATCGCGCGGATGAAGTGCGGATCGTCCTCCGAGTAACCCAGCACGCGCAGCGCGATAATGGCGTTCATCATCGCGGGATAGATTGCGCCCAGACCATCGGACATCTCAAAGCGTTCCAGCATCCATTTCTCCGCCTTGCGCAACGCCATCGCGCGCAGCGGACGGATATGTACGCGCTCTGCCCAGTGCACCATGCGGTCCAGCAGCAGGAAGAAATTCCGCCAGCTGACGATCTTGTCCCGATTCCAGCGCAGCTTCAGGCTGGCCTTATCGCGGCCGCCGACAAAGAGCTCATCGATACTCCGCTCCGCCGGGATCTTCTTGAAGGGCTTCTTCGCGTAGGCGATGGACAGCGGCACCAGAATCGCGCGCGACCACGAGGAAATCTCGTAGATGTTGAAGTAAAACCACTTCGGCGCGAGCACAATCTCCGGCGGAATGGCGGGCACCGCGTCGTAGTCGTACTGCCCCAGCGCACAGAGATAGATTTTCGTAAACGTGTTGCACTTCACAACTCCGCCGTGCGCCCGAATCCACGTGCGCGCCTTCACCATCAACGGCTCTTCCGCCGAGATGCCCATCAGCTTGCAGGCGAAATAACACTTCACTGCCAGGCTGATGTTGCCCGGGCCACCGGGATAAATGCTCCAGCTGCCATCTTCGTTCTGAAAGCGCAGCATCTCGGTGAGTGCGCGCTGCATGCGACCGCGAATCTTGGGACCGCTGGTTTCCAGCAGCACATGAAGGAAGATGTAATCCGCCTCCAGCATCCCATCAGCTTCGAGTTCGCCCACCCAGTGGCCGTCCTCCTGCTGCATATGAAAGATGTGCTGTTTCGACGCCTCGACGGCCTCATCTACCTGATCCAGGCTTGCGTCAATACGTCCAAATTTTGGTTGCGTGGCGGGGGGCTGCATCTGCTGCACAGGAGCCCTCAGCGGGTTCTCATCCACAGTTGGATTCATGCCATCTCTTTCGCAACAAAAGCAGCTTTCCTATCCATGTAGACCGATCGACAACAGCCATAGTGGCCCTTTTCTTTTCTAGGAAACGCCCTGTCGAACATCATCCATAAACCACGGCGACAAGCAACGCGCTTTAGCGGGCCGCCACTGCCGCCGGTCCTATCGCCTGTACGATCTCCGCCGGAAGGCCGAAGCGTACGTTCTCCGGCATCACTTCCACTTCATCCACCGCACCGAAGCCCTTGTCACGCAGATAGGACACCACTTCCGAGACCAGAATCTCCGGCGCCGATGCTCCTGCGGTAACCGCAACGGTGGAAACGCCCTCCAGCCACGCGGGCTGGATTGCATTCCAGTTGTCGATCAGATGCGCTACCGTGTTCAGATTGCGCGAAACTTCTACCAACCGGTTGGAATTCGAGCTGTTCGTCGATCCCACCACCAGCACCAGGTCTGCCGCGTGAGCCACGTTCTTCACCGCGACCTGCCGGTTCTCGGTCGCGTAGCAGATGTCCTGCGAATGCGGGCCCACGATGTTGGGGAACTTCTCCTTGAGCGCTTGGATGATGTCACGCGCCTCATCGAGGCTTAAAGTCGTTTGCGTCAAATAGGCCACCCGGTTCGGATCGGGTACCTGAAGCGATGCCACCTCTTCCGCCGAGGAAACCACCTGGGTCACGTCCGGAGCCTCGCCTAGCGTGCCCTCGATCTCGTCATGGTCACGGTGGCCGATCAGCACCAGCGAATAGCCTTGCCGGGCAAACTTTACCGCCTCCACATGTACCTTGGTGACCAACGGACATGTCGCATCGATCACCTTGAGGCCACGCTCTTTGGAGCGTTGCCGCACTGCCGGAGAGACACCATGCGCGGAGTAAATAACGCGCATTCCCTCAGGAACATCATCGATGTCTTCGACAAAGATCGCGCCCTTCTCTGCTAACTCGTTCACCACAAAGCTGTTGTGAACAATCTCCTTGCGCACGTAAATGGGCGCGCCAAAGGTCTCAAGGGC